>NZ_JBHWBW010000399.1:0-7388 GCF_042735675.1 Kitasatospora sp. NPDC059571 | reverse complement strand
ATGCTGGGTGGTCGGGCACCCCGCCCGGCTGCCCGACCGTCACGGAGGCCCCTGGATGACCGAGCCGACGACTCCCCGACTCCGCCTGGAGGCGGCCGCCGCCGGTGCCCCCGGCCGCGCCCCCGCCCTCGCCGCCGAGGCCGAGCGCCGCGGGATCGAGCGGTTCAGCCTGTCGGAGACCTCGCACGATCCGTTCCTGCAACTGGCCCGCGCCGCCGACCGCACCGAATCGATCGAGCTCGCCACCGGCGTCGCGATCGCCTTCGCCCGCACGCCCATGACCCTCGCCTACGAGGCCTGGGGCCTGCACGAGGCCTCCGGCGGCCGCGCCGTGATCGGCCTCGGCTCCCAGGTCAAACCCCACATCGAACGCCGCTTCGGCATGCCCTGGGACCGCCCCGCCGCCCGCATGCGCGACTACGTCGCCGCCGTCCGCGCCATCTGGCAGAGCTGGCAGAGCGGCGAACGCCTCGCCTTCCGCGGCGACTTCTACACCCACACCCTGATGACCCCGGTCTTCGCCCCCGACCCCGCCCCGCACGGCACCCCGCCCATCCTGCTCGCCGGCGTCGGCCCCCTCATGACCGCCACCGCCGGAGCCGTCGCCGACGGCTTCATCAGCCACCCCTTCACCTCCCTCCACTACCTCACCCGGACGGTCCTCCCCGGCATCCGCACCGCCCGCGCCGAAGCCGAGGCGAGCGGCGCCCCCTGGACCACCCGGCCGTTCGAGGTGGTCGGCAGCATCCTCACCGCCACCGGCCGCACCGACGAAGAGATCACCACCAACCGCCTCCGGGTACGCGAACGCATCGCCTTCTACGCCTCCACCCCCGCCTACCGAGGCGTCCTCGACGCGCACGGCTGGGCCGGACTCCACGACGAACTCCACCGGCTCTCGGTCCGCAGCCGCTGGCAGGAGATGGGCGGGCTCATCGACGACGAGGTGTACGACACCTTCGCCGTGGCCGGCACACCCGACGAGGTCGCCCGCGAGATCCACCACCGCTACGCCGGGATCGTCGACCGCCTCTCGGTCAGCGGCCCGGACGAGGCCGACCCCGACCTGATGCTCGACGTCCTCACCGCCGTCCGCGAACTGGGCTGACCCCGCGCCGTCCGGCTACCCCGGGCGGCCGGGCGCGGCAGTGTGGTCGAGGATCGCGGCGACGATCGTCGCCCAGTCGGCGCGAGCGACCCCGTGCCCGGCGTCCTCCAGGGTCAACAGCCGTGCCCCGGGGATCAGTTCGGCGAGCACCCGGCCGTGCCGGAGCGGGAAGAGCGGATCGGCAGTGCCGTGGATGACCAGGGTCGGCACGGCGATCCCGGACAGGGGCGCGTCCGGGAGCCCGCCGTCGGGGAGCGCATCGTGGTTGCGGGCCGCGGCGAAGTCGTGCGCGCGCTCGACGTCGCGGCGGACGAGGCTGCGGGCGGCGGCCTCGTCGAACGGGCGCCGGCCCCCGGCGAGCACCCGCTCCTGGGCGACCCGGTGGTCGATCTCGGCGTCCGCGTCCGGCCGTCCGACCGGTGCGGCCGAGACGAACCGCATGAACTCGTCGGTGGGCGGCGGGAGTCCGCGGGCGCCGGGCACGGCACAGGACGTACTGATCAGCACGAGCGAGCGCACGCGGCCGGGGTCCTCCAGCGCGAGCAGCTGAGCGAATGCCCCTCCGGCCGAGACGCCCACCAGATGCGCCGCCGGGATCCCGTGGGCGTCCAGCACCCGGGCGGCGTCACCGACCAGGTCCGCACCGGTGTACCCGGGACGGCCCGGCCGGTAGGTCGTGGACCGGCCGGTGTCACGGTGGTCGTAGCGGATCACGAAGCGCCCGCCCCCGGCGAGCAGCCGGCAGAACCCCTCCTCCCACCAGAGCATCGACGCCCCGGTGCCCATGATGAGCAGGACGGCCGGATCGGACGGGTCGCCGAAGGACTCGGTGCACAGCTCGACACCGTCCGCCTCGACCATGTGCTCGGCCATCGCGCCTTCTCCTTCCCTCCCGCCGGCCGGCCTACCGGGCGATGACCGCGAGGAACGCGAACGGGACGGCGACCGCCGCCGCCACCAGTGCCAGCGCGGCCGCCCACTCGGCGGGCCGGGCCGGCCCGGTACCGGGCGGCCGGTCTCCGCGGCGGGCGGCGGGGTCAGCCACGGCCGGCCGGGAGGGCGAGCCCGGTGTCGTAGGCAAGGATCACCGCCTGCACGCGGTCGCGCAGGTCGAACTTCTCCAGGATGTGCGCCACGTGCGTCTTCACGGTGGCCTCGCTGACCACCAGGTCGGCGGCGATCTCGGCGTTCGACAGGCCCCGGGTGAGGGCGCGCAGCACGTCGAGCTCACGCCCGGTCAGAGCGTCGAGGGTGCGCGGTACGGTCGGCTCGGTGTCCTCGGGCAGTTGCGCGAAGCGGTCGAGCAGCCGGCGGGTCACCCGGGGGGCGATCACCGCCTCCCCCGAGGCGACCACCCTGATCGCCTCGACCAGGGAGTCGGCCGGGCCGTCCTTGACCAGGAACCCGCTGGCGCCCGCGCGCAGCGCGTCCAGCACGTGCTCGTCGAGGTCGAAGGTGGTGAGGATGATGACCCGGGCGGCCAGCCCGGCGTCGACGATCCGGCGGGTCGCCTCGACGCCGTCGAGTCCCGGCATCCGGATGTCCATCAGGACCACGTCGGGCTGCAGGGCCCGGGTGTCCTCCACCCCGGCCTGCCCGTCGCCCGCCTCGCCGACCACGATGATGTCCGGCTCGGTCTCCAGGATCATCCGGAAGCCCGTACGGATCATGGGCTGGTCATCGACCAGCAGGACTCGGATCGTGGTCATGGCGGGGTGCTCCTTCGTCGGTCGTGGGGGTGGGCGCGGCGCTGTCGCCGGCCTCGGGAAGGGGGACGGTGGCGCGGACGAGGAATCCGCCGCCGGGCCGCGGGCCGGCCTCCAGCCGGCCGCCGACGGCGGCCACCCGCTCGCGCATGCCGACCAGGCCGTGGCCCGGCCCCGGCGCGGTCGCGGCGGTCGGCAGCGGGCCGTTCCCCGGGCGGGGGCCGTCGTCGCGGACGGTCACGGTGAGCCGGTCTGCTCCCCAGTCGAGCCCCACCCCGGCCGCGGTGTGCCCGGCGTGCTTGAGCACGTTGGTGAGTGCTTCCTGGACCACCCGGTAGACCGCGAGCTCGGTGCCGGCGGGCAGCGGCCGCGGCCGACCCGCGGTGGTGGCGCGGACGTCGAGCCCGGCCTCGCGGACGGCCTGCAGCAGCCGGGGGATCTCCTCGA
This sequence comes from Kitasatospora sp. NPDC059571, assembly GCF_042735675.1. Classification (NCBI taxonomy): domain Bacteria; kingdom Bacillati; phylum Actinomycetota; class Actinomycetes; order Kitasatosporales; family Streptomycetaceae; genus Kitasatospora; species Kitasatospora sp. NPDC059571. Next base: position 4,127 of record NZ_JBHWBW010000399.1, on the reverse strand, counting down.
TCCGCGGCTGCGGGGGCCGCCGGGCCGGCTCGTCCTCGTCGTCGGTGCGCAACACGTCCAGCAGGCGGCGCAGTTCGGTGACGGTGGCCCGCCCGGTCTCCTCGATGGCCGAGTGCAGGCCGTGCGCCTTGGCCGGGTCGCGGTCCTGGACCCGGTCGGCGGCGATCGTCTGGACGACCATCAGGCTGACGTTGTGCGCGACGATGTCGTGCAGCTCTCGGGCGATCCGGGCGCGTTCCCGGGTGACCGCGGCCCGGGCCTCGGCGGCGTGCTCCCGCTCCGCGACGGCCAGGCGCTCGGCCGCCATGGTGCGGCGGGCCCGGACCAGTCCGCCGACCGCCCCCGCGCCGACCAGCAGCACGGTGACCGCGAACGCCGCGGCCACCCGGTTGTCGGGCACCAGCACCGCCTCCACCGCGACCGCGGCCAGGGCGGTGACGGCCAGCAGCCGCAGGACCGCCCGCGACTCGGACCGGACGGCGGTGAGGAAGACGGCCACCGCCACGGCGACGAAGGTCCCGCCGAGGGAGATCCCGTGCGGGCCGACCACCTCCGGGACGTCGTGCCGGGCCTGCAGCACCCCGGCCGCCACCGCCACCGTGAGCAGCGCCGGGACGGGCCACCGGCGGTGGACGGCGATCGGCAGCGCGGTGAGCAGCGCCAGCACGACCGCCACGGCATCGGCGCCGCCGGCCCCGTTGGCGACCGCGGTCAGGGATCCGAGCGCGACCAGGACCGTCACCGTGGCGTCCACGGCTGCGGGTGGCGGCCGCCAGTGCGCAAGCCGGTCGAAATAGGTCATACCCCCACGGTAGGCGGGGTCGTTGCAGAGGTCTTGCACCCTCCGCCGCCGGGCTGAGCGGGGCGCCGGATCAGCCGTTCGGACGAGGCCGGGGATCAGCGTCAGGGCCGAGGCCCGGGAGCTCCGGGCACCGGAGGCTTGCCTGAGGTCCGTGTGCGGACCGTGCACACCGCTTCTGCGAAGGGAACCCCGTGTTCGACCGTATCGGCTCGACCGTCGGCAGACGGCCGCTGCTCGTCATCCTCTCCTGGGTGGCCGTCCTGGTGGCGCTGATAGGCGTCGGGGTCGGCTACGCGGGAGCCCACCACTGGAACCGTGCCGACTCCCGGCAGGCGAGCGTCCTGCCGGACTCCTACGAGTCCGCCCGGGCCCAGCACCTCGCGGACACCGCCTTCGGCCGGGCCTCGGACAACGGCACCGCCACCCTGGTGTTCTCCCGCCCCGACCATCAGGCGCTGTCGGCGGACGACGTCGCCCGGGCCGACCGCGTGGTCGACCGGCTCGACGAACAGGCCGCGCAGCGGCACTCGCCCGCCGCGGTGAAGCTGGTCACCGGTCCGGAGCTGCTGTCGCCCAACCACCGGGTGCTGCTCGCCCAGGCGGTCTTCGACGCGCCGACCTCCGACGGCAAGGCCCAGCAGGAGGCGACCGCCCTGGCGAAGGACGCCCGGGCCGCCACCGAGGGCACCGCCCTGCAGGCGCACCTGACCGGTGAGACGGCGGGCGCGGCGGACAACGCCGCACAGAGTGCCCTGGTCACCTACGCGATGATCGGCGTCATCCTGCTCCTGCTGCTGGTGCTGTTCCGCAGCGTGCTGGTCGCCGTGTCCAGCCTGCTCGTCATCGCCCTGGTCGGCACCGGCGTCAGCGGGCTGCTCACCATCGGGGCACACCTGGTCGGCGCGCGGATCGGTACCACGGTGACCGAACTGCTGCCGGTGGTGCTGTTCGGCGTCGGCACGGACTACGTGGTGTTCCTGCTGTTCCGCTACCGGGAGCGGCTGCGCGCCGGCGACGACCACCGGACGGCAGTGGCGGCCGGGATCGGCCGGGTCGGTGAGGCGGTGCTGTCCTCCGCGCTCGCGGTCGCGGTGTCGTTCGCCGCGCTGCTGGCCTCGCACATGTCCGACTTCCGGCTGCTCGGCCCGGCGCTGGGCGTGGCGGTGCTGGTGATGCTGATGGCCTCGCTGACGCTCTTCCCCGCCGTGTTCGCGCTGCTCGGACGCCGGCTGTCGCGACGCAAGTCGTGGCGCCGTACGCCGCGCGCGGGCGTCTCGGCCGCGGTCGGCCGGCTGGTCGCCCGGCGGCCCGCCGCGGTGGCGGGTGTCTCCGCACTGCTGCTGGCGGCCCTCGCCGCGATCGCCCTGGGCTACAAGGCGGACTACACCATCACCCCGTACCAGCACGGCAGCCAGTCCGCGCAGGGCTACGCCGAGCTGACCTCGGGCTTCCCGGTCGGCGCGCTGGAGCCGACGCAGGTCATGGTCGCCTCGGACAGCGGAGCGCTGACCCCGCAGCGGCTCGCGCCGTACGTCGGTGAGCTGGCGCACGTGCCGGGGGTGGGCTCGGCCCAGGTCGCCCGGATCTCGGCGGACGCGCGGACGGCGGAGGTCGACCTGTCGCTGACCGCCGACCCGACGAGCAGCGGGGCGCTGCACGACCTCACCGAGGTGATCGGACCGGCCGCGCACAGCCACGCGCCGGAGGGCACCCGGGTCGAGGTCGGCGGCACCACCGCGGCCTTCGCCGACACCCGGGACGTGGTCAACCACGACCTGAAGGTGATCATCCCCATCGCGGCCGTCGCCATCGGGATCATCCTGGTGCTGATGCTGCGCGCGGTGGCCGCCCCGGCGTACCTGATGGGCGCGGTCGGCCTCGGCTTCGCGGCGACCCTGGGCTCGGCCGTGCTGCTGTTCCAGCACATCGAGCACCACCCCGGGGTGCTGTTCTCCGTACCGCTGATCGTCTACCTGTTCGTCGCGTCGATCGGCACCGACTACAACATCCTCATGATCGCCCGCCTGCGGGAGGAGATGAAGGCGGGTGCGAGCCCGCGGGAGGCCGCCCGCAGGGCCGTCACCCAGGCCGGCCCGTCGGTGGGCGCAGCCGGTGTCATCCTGGCCGCCAGCTTCGGCGTGCTCGGCTTCGACAGCGGAACGGCCGCCATCGGTCTGCCGGTCGCGATGGGTGTGCTGCTGTCGACATTCGTGATGTCGTGGCTGCTCATCCCGGCGGTCACCGCGCTGGTCGGCCGGAAGGCGTTCTGGCCTTCCGGCACCGGGCGGGACACCGCCGCGCCGCAGGTGCCTCAGGTGCAGGAGGCGCCGCAGGGCATCGCCGGACCGCACGAACCGGTCGTGCACCGGGGCTGACCCGCCCCCGCCGACCCGATCCCTCTCCCGGCCCGCCGCGCCCGTCCGCGGCGGGCCCGGGAGGGCATCGTCCACCGGTCGGAGAGCCCGCCCGTCTCCCCCGTCGGGACGACGCCCGGGTTCGCCCGGGCGGCCGACGCCCGCGCCCGCCCGGCGCCGGAGGCTGGAGGCAACACCCCAGCGACACCCGACGAAAGGTCCCTCAGATGAGCACCGCGACCCTCGCTCCCGCCGCTACCGCCGACCTCCGTCCGCTCTGCCCGACCGGCTGCCCGACCGCCGCCGTGGCCGTCGAGCAGGAGCAGGCCCCGGCCCTGCGGGCCGTCGCACGGCACGACGGGCCGCTGATGCGCGTCGTGCTGCACGGCGAACTCGACATCGCCACCGGGCCGGTGGCCGAGGCCGTGTTCGAGGGCTGCGCCGGCCGCAGCGAGGAGACCTCGGTGGACGCCTCGGGGCTCCGGTTCATCGACGCCTCCGGGGTGCGCGCGCTGCTGCGCGCCCAGGAGCTCTGCGAGCGCCGCGGCGGCCGGCTCACCGTCGCCGCGGCCAGTACCCAGGTGCTGCTGGTGCTGCGGATCTGCGGACTGACCGACCGGCTGCTGGCCCCGGCCCGCCGTCGGCCGGACGGCGGAGCCGGCATCCCGGCTCGGTCCCGCGGCTGAGCCGCCGGTTCATCAGCACGGCCGACCCCGGCGGGGCGCCGCCCCGCTTCGATGGGGGGACGGCCCGAGAGAGGAGACCCATGGCCCGCCGGCAGCGCACGTCCACGGCCCGCACGACGGACCCGGACGACGGCTTCGCGGTACGGCCGGACACCCCGTGCCGCTCTGCCGGCAGCGATCGGGGCCGGGCGGGGGCGCCGGGGCGGGGGGGGCGGGCGGGGACGGCGCGCGCTCCGCGCCGGGGCGGGGGGGGCGGGCGGCGACGGCGCGCGCGCCACGGCCCGC
>NZ_JBHWBW010000398.1:0-7404 GCF_042735675.1 Kitasatospora sp. NPDC059571 | reverse complement strand
GCGGGGGCCCGCCGCGCCCCGCGCCGCCCCCCGCCGGCCGCCGCGCCCCCCCACCCGCGGGCGCCCGCCCGGCGCCCCCCCGGCCCCCCCCCCCCCCCCCCCCCGCGGCCGCACCCCGGGCAGGTGGGCGGCGGCGACGCCCAGCACCACTGCGGCGGTCAGGCGCGGGATCGCCGGGACGGCGGCGTGCACCCCCCAGGCGGCCGCGGTGCCGAGTGCGGCCAGCAGCAGTCCGGGGCCGTTGCGGTGCAGGCCGGGCGGGCCGGCGGGCCGGGTGGCGGCGCGCAGGGTCAGGGCCATCGCCGGTCACCGCCCGTGGACGGGGAAGCGGTAGAGGCGGCGGATGCTGGTGGTGTGGCGGGCCAGGTCGGCCCCGTAGACGTGCAGGGAGATCGCGGCGCCCGGGCCGGGGTTGCGGACCAGGTGGATGTCGCCGGGCGGGGCGAGCGTCGCCACCGCGCCCTGGTGGTTGACGCTCTCGCCGGCGGTGACCAGCCGGGCGGTGTCGCCGTCCGGCACCAGCCGGAACCGGACCTCGTGCTCGCGGCCGCGGTGCACCCCGGCGACGCACCAGGCGACGTGGTCGTGGATCGGGGTGTGCTGGCCGGGCAGCCAGACCAGCGCGGCGAGCGAGAACGCACCGTCGGGGTCGGCGTGCAGCAGGTGCTGGCGGTAGGTGCGCGGATCGCCCTCGCAGTGCGCGGCGGCCAGCAGGTCGGGCGCGCCGAGGTAGTCGGCGATCCGTTCGCCGACCAGGCGGGAGGTGGGCTCGGGCGGCAGGCCGCGGTGCACGGCGTCCCGGATCTCGCCGAGCAGGCTGCGCATCAGGGGGGTACAGCGGGCGTCGGTGGGTGTGACGGTGGCGGAGGTCGTCATACCGGCAGGGTCGGCCCCGGCGATCCATCAGGTCCAACGACGATTCTTTGGCATTACCCCAAACCGTGCTTATGGATCGCGGGCGGTGACGGTGCACCGGGCGGACGGGCGGCCCCGTGGGTGCCGACCGCTCAGCAGCCGGTCCTGGCGGCGGCCGCCCGCCGCAGCTCGTCCAGGACCAGTGCGGTGGCCGGGATGCGCAGGTGCTCGCGCAGCACGTACGCGGTCACCCTGCGGTGCTGGTGGGGTTCGACCAGGCGGCCGGTGACCTTGGCGTGGCACATGAAGGAGAGCACCAGGGAGGGCATCAGCGCGACGCCGACGCCCGCGGCGACCAGGCTCTGCACGGCGAGGTTGTCGTCGGTGGTGAACACCACGTCGGGGGTGTAGCCCTCGTCGGCGCAGATGTGCAGCAGGTTGGCGCGGCAGCGCGGGCAGCCGGCGATCCAGCGCTCGTCGGCCAGGTCCGCCAGCCGTACGGCGTGCCGGCGGGCCAGCGGGTGCCCGACCGGCAGCAGCACGGTGAGCCGGTCCTCCAGCAGAGGGGTCTCGACGAGTTCGGGCGGCAGTTCGGCGGCGGGGACGCCCGGGTACTGGAAGGCCAGCGCGATGTCGCACTCGCCGCGCAGCAGCCGCTGCACGGACTCCGGCGGCTCGGCCTCCAGGAGCTCCACCCGGATGCCGGGGTGGTCGGCCAGCAGCCGGGCCATCGCCGCGGGGATCAGCGTCGCGTTGGCGCTCGGGAAGGCGCAGACCCGGACCCGTCCGGCCTGCAAGCGGGCGAGGGCACCGATCTGTCGCTGCGCGGTGCCGAGGCTGTCGAGGATGGTCTCGGCGTGCCGGGCGAGCGCCTCGCCGGCCTCGGTGAGCCGCAGGCCGCGGCCGACACGGGTGAACAGCGGTACGCCGACGGCGCGTTCGAGGGCCTTCATCTGCTGGGTGATGGCCGGCTGGGTGTAGCCGAGCGCGCGGGCGGCGGCCGAGTACGAACCACGGGTCACCACCTCGTGGAACGTCTTGATGTGCCGCGAGTCGAACACCGTTGAATCATAAGGGGAATTTGGGAGCGCGTCCGGACCCTGCGGCAGTCGCTTGGGTATCACCGCGCCCCGCACGCCCCGGGGGCTGCGCAGACCCCGGGGAGCACGGCCGCCCCCCCGAGTTCGGGCGCGCACGGGCACCTTCGCGAGGTGCCGCGTCACTTGCTGCGGCGGCCCTTGAGCAGCCAGCCGAGGACGCCGCCGACCAGCAGGCTGCCGAGCAGGGCGATCCACAGCGGCGCGGTCACGGTGAGGACCCAGAACTGGATCTGCACGTTGTCGAGATTGGCGAGCAGGAACCACAGGGCCAGCACCGCGAGGACGCCGATCCCGATCACCCGGACCGGCACGCCCGCGATCTCCCTGCGCTGCTTGCCGCCCGGAGCACCCGTCGCAGTGCCGCCCGAAGTCTTGGTCACCCTCTCAGTCTGCTCCGATTCCTGCCGGCATGCGCTCCGTGTACCGCCTTCCCGGCGGCCCCGGCGGGAGCCCCCGGTCGGGCGGTCGGGCCGGACGGGTGGCCGCCCCTCGGGGGCCGGCCCGGGGCGGCGGCAGTGCCGTGCCGCCCCGGGCCGGGGGTCAGTGCTCGTCCCGCCAGGAGCGCCACAGCGCCGCGTACGGGCCGCCGGCCGCGACCAGTTCGGGGTGGCTGCCGTACTCGCTGATCCGCCCCTGCTCCACCACCGCGATCACGTCGGCGTCGTGCGCGGTGTGCAGCCGGTGGGCGATCGCGATCACCGTCCGGCCCTCCAGCACCCGGGAGAGCGAGCGCTCCAGGTGCCGGGCCGCCCGCGGGTCGAGCAGCGAGGTGGCCTCGTCCAGTACCAGGGTGTGCGGGTCGGCCAGCACCAGCCGGGCGAGTGCCAACTGCTGGGCCTGGGCCGGGGTGAGCGTCGTGCCCCCGGAGCCGACCTCGGTGTCCAGGCCCTCCGGGAGGGCGTCCGCCCAGGCGTCGGCGTCCACCGCGGCCAGCGCGGCGCGCAGGTCGGTGTCGTCCGCGGCCGGCCGGGCCAGCCGGAGGTTGTCCCGCAGGGTGCCGACGAACACGTGGTGCTCCTGGTTGACCAGGGCCACCTGGGCGCGGACCCGCTCGGCGGGCATCGCCGCCAGCTCCGCCCCGCCGAGGGTGACCCGGCCGCGGCCCGGCGCGTAGATGCCCGCGAGCAGCCGGCCGAGGGTGGACTTGCCCGCCCCGGACGGCCCCACCAGGGCGACCCGGCTGCCCGGGGCGACGTCCAGGCTGATGCCGTGCAGGACGTCGGAGCCCTCCCGGTAGCCGAAGCGGACCCGGTCGGCGCTGAGCCGCCGCCCGTCCGGGTCGAGCGCCGCGTCGGTCTCCGGGTCCTCGACCTCCCGGACGCCGACCAGCCGGGCCAGCGAGGCCTGGCCGATCTGGAGCTCGTCGTACCAGCGCAGGATCATGTCGACCGGGTGGACCAGGGCCTGTGCGTAGAGGACGCCGGTGGTCAGCCGGCCGACGTCGATCCAGCCCTGGACGGCGAACACGCCGCCGAGGGTGAGCGTGCCCAGCACGGCGAGCGCATAGGTCGCGTCCACCGTCGGGAACCACACCGAGCGCAACCAGAGGGTGTAGCGCTCCCAGGCCACCCACTCGCCGATCTTGCGGTCGGTGAGCCGGACCCGTTCGTCGCCGAGCCGCAGTGCCTCGACCGTGCGCCCGGCGTCCACCGTCTCGGCGAGCACGGTGTTGACCGCCGCGTACCCCGCGGACTCCGCCCGGTAGGACTGCGGGGCGCGCCGGAAGTACCAGCGGGAGCCGGCCAGCAGCAGCGGCAGGCCGATCAGTGCGGTGGCGGCGAGCAGCGGCGAGGTGACGAGCAGCGCGCCCAGCACCAGCACCACCGAGACCACCGCCACCGCGAGCTCGGGCACGGCCTCGCGCACGGACTTGGCCAGCCGGTCGATGTCGGTGGTGCCGCGGGAGACCAGGTCGCCGGTGCCGGCGCGTTCCAGGACCCCGGGCGGCAGGGCGACCGAGCGGACCAGGAAGTCCTCCCGGAGGTCGGCGAGGACCTCCTCGCCGAGCACGCTGCCGCGCAGCCGGGAGAGGCCGACGAAGACGGACTGGACGAGGAGCGCGCCGAGGTACCAGCCGATCGCGGACAGGATCCGGCCCTCGGTGGTGCCGGCGGCCAGCGAGTCGACGAGCGTGCCGAGCACCCAGGGGCCGACCAGTCCGGCCACCGTGGCGACCGAGTGCAGTGCGATCACGGTCGCGAATCCGCGCCGGTGCCGCCGGGCGAGGGTGCGGGCGTACCCGCGGACGGTGGCCGGTCCGGCCACCGGGAGCATGGTGGCCGGGCCCTGCTCCTGGACGGTGGGGGGCTTCATCCCTCTGACGAGCGGCATGCCGCCTCCTTCGGGGTGCTGGGTTCGGCGGCGGGGGCGGGGGTGGCCGGTACGGCTCCGTCCGGGCGGGGCTGCGCCGGGGAAGGGCCGTCCGCCGGGCCGGCGTCCTCCTCGCGGGTGACGACGGCGCGGTAGTGGGAGTCGGTGGCGAGCAGCTCGCGGTGGGTGCCGGTGGCGACGACCCGGCCGTCCCGCAGCAGCGCCACGGTGTCGGCCTGGTCGAGCACCAGCGGGCTGGTGGCGAGCACGACGGTCGTCCGGTCGCCGCGGATCTTGCGCAGGCCGACCGCGATCCGCGACTCGGTGTGCGCGTCCACGGCGCTGGTCGGCTCGTCCATGACCAGCACCGGCGGGTCGGCGACCAGGGAGCGGGCGAGGGCGAGCCGCTGGCGCTGGCCGCCCGAGAGCGATCGCCCGCGCTCGGTGATCCTGGCCCGCATCGGGTCGCCGCCGCACTCGGGCGAGCCGTCGACCAGGGCGTCCAGGACGTCCTCGGCGCGGACGGCGGCGAGCGCGTCGGCGAGGCCGACCCGGCCGGCGCCGGGCACCTCGAACAGCTCGGCGAGGGTGCCCGAGAGCAGCACCGGCTCCTTGTCGTGGACGAGGACCGCCGCGCGGGCCTGCGCCAGCGGCACGGCGTCCAGCGGGACGCCGCCCAGGCGGACGGCCGGCCCGGGCTGCTCGTCCTCGGCGAGCGGGACGTGCCCGCCGAGCCGGGCCGCCAGCTCGCCCGCGGTGTCCGGATCGCCGCACACCACGGCGGTGAGGCGGCCGGCCCGGGCGGTCAGCCCGGAGACCGGGTCGTGCAGGTCGGCGCGGTCCGGGCGGTCGATCCGCGCGTCGAGGACGGCGTCGGCCGCGGTGCGGCGCAGCGACAGCACCCGGGTGGCACGGCCGGCGGAGACCCGGGCGACCGACCAGGCGTGCGCCGCCTCGCCGAGGATCCGCAGCGGCGCGGCGAGGAAGGCCGTCGCGCCGTAGACGGCGATCAGTTCGCCGATGCCGAGCTCGCCCCGGGCGGCGAGGCTCGCGCCGTACCAGGTGACGCCGACCACGAACAGGCCGGGCAGCAGGATCTGCTGGGCCTGCATCAGGGACCAGATCCGGGCGGCCCGCACGGCGGCGCCGCGGACCCGCTGGGAGGCGGCGCGGTAGCGCTCCAGGAAGAGCTCCTCGCCGCCGATGCCGCGCAGGACGCGCAGCCCGGCGACGGTGTCGGCGGCCAGCTCGGTGGCCTTGCCGCCGAGGGCGCGCTGCTCGCTGTAGCGGCGTTCGAACGGCGCGAGGAGCGGCCACACCGCGGCGGCGAGCACCGGGACGCCGAGCAGGACGGCCGTGCCGAGCAGCGGGCGGCGGGCGAGGACGACGGCGCTGACGCCGAGCCAGACCAGCACCGCGCCGCGGACCCGGGCGAGCAGTTCGACGTACCAGCCGATCTTCTCGACGTCGCCGCTGCTGACGGCGACGATCTCACCGGTGGCGATCCGGCGGGTGAGGCCGCCGCCCAGGTGGGAGGCCTGCCGGGCGACCAGCTGGCGGACCTGGGCAGCGGCGGTGATCCAGTTCCACACGGCCTGGCGGTGCAGCAGGACGGTGCCGACGGACTGCAGTGCGGCCAGCAGCAGGGCGAAGGCGCCGGCCCGCCAGATGCCGCCGGTGTCGCGGTCGACGGCCGCCTGCACGCCGTGGCCGACGGCCAGCGGGACGGCCGCCATGCAGCCCATCTCCAGGACGCACCAACAGGTGGCGAGGATCTGGCCGCGGCGCTGGGCACGGCCGAGCCAGCGCAGGAGGCCGAGCGGCGAGGAGAGGTCGGGGCTGCCGGGGTCGGGCAGCGGCAGTTCGGTGAGCGGCATGACGCTCCGTTACGAGTGGTACGGGCAGGTCGGGGGGCGCGCGCGGCCCGGGTCACGGGCGCGGCGGAGGAGCCCGGCGCAGAGTGCGGCCTGGGTACGGAGTGCGGGGGCGCCACGGCGCCGGGGGGCGGGGCGGTGGCGGGGCCGGCTCGGCGGCGGCAGGGTCAGGAGGTCATGGTCACAGAGCGTGCCCGGGCCGTGGCGATGGGCGCAACAGGTTTTCCGGCTCCGCCGCCCGGTTCCGGCCAGGGCACCGGCGGGTTTCACCTGATCCGGGGAATTCGGCCGCAACGGGAATGATCCGTTGTTCGCACCGGTTGGGCGCCTAGGAAGTAATGGACAACCAGGAGGGCACCCCTTCCCGTGAGCACCATCCCCAGCGTCACGCTCAACAACGGCGCGGTGATCCCGCAGCTCGGTTTCGGCGTCTGGCAGGTTCCGGACGCGGAGGCGGCGCCGGCGGTCAGCGCCGCCATCGAGGCCGGCTACCGCTCCATCGACACCGCCGCGATCTACGAGAACGAGACCGGCACCGGCGCCGCGATCGCCGCGTCTGGCGTCGCCCGGGAGGAGCTGTTCGTCACCACCAAGCTGTGGAACTCGGGCACCGTCGACTGGTCCGGCAGCAAGGGCCGGGACGCGGTCCTGCGCGCCTTCGACGACTCGCTGTCCAAGCTCGGCCTGGACTACGTCGACCTGTACCTCATCCACTGGCCGCGCCCGATGCACGGCACCTTCGGCACCATCTGGAAGGCCTTCGAGGAGCTGGCCGCCGACGGCCGGGCGAAGTCCATCGGTGTGTCGAACTTCGGCCCGCAGCAGCTCAAGGTGCTGGTCGAGGAGGGCTCCGTGGTGCCGGTGCTCAACCAGGTGGAGCTGCACCCCTACTTCCCGCAGCACGAGCTGCGGGCCTTCCACGCCGAGCACGGCATCGCCACCGAGGCGTGGAGCCCGCTCGGCCAGGGCAAGACGCTGCTCGGCGAGCCGGCGCTGGAGAAGATCGCCGCCAAGCACGGCCGCACGACCGCCCAGGTGGTGCTCCGCTGGCACCTGCAGAGCGGGATCATCGCGATCCCGAAGTCGGTGACCCCGTCGCGGATCAAGGAGAACCTCGACGTGGCCGGCTTCGAGCTGGACGCCGAGGACCTCGCCGCGATCGCCGCGATCGACAACGGCACCCGGATCGGTCCGGACCCGCAGGGCTTCGACTGGAACTGACCGGTCGCGGCGCGGCGGGCCCCCCGGCGCGCCCGCGCGCCCCC
>NZ_JBHWBW010000397.1:0-7413 GCF_042735675.1 Kitasatospora sp. NPDC059571 | reverse complement strand
CACAGAGAGAAACCCCCCCCGCCCCGGCCCGCCCGGGGGCGGGCCCGCGGTCGCGGTAGGAGTCCACCGAGGCGAGGATCCGCTTCCAGGCCGCGGGCGGGTCGACGGGCCAGCCCAGCCGGCGGCAGACACCCTCCTTCCACACCTCGCCGCGCGGCACCTCGGGCCAGCCCGGGATGCCGACACTGGAGGGCTTCACGGCCTGCCAGACGTCGATGTAGGGGTGCCCGACGACCAGCACCGAGTCACCCGTCACCCGGGCGGCGATCCGGTGCTCCTTGGTGCCCGGCAGCAGGTGGTCGACCAGGACGCCGAGCCGCCGGCCGGGGCCGGGGCCGAATTCCGCGACGATCGCCGGCAGGTCGTCCACGCCCTCCAGGTACTCCACGACCACGCCCTCGATCCGCAGGTCGTCGCCCCACACCCGCTCCACCAGCTCCGCGTCGTGCCGGCCCTCGACGTAGATCCGCGACTCCCGGGCCACCCGGGCCCGGGCGCCGGGCACCGCGATCGAACCGGAGGCGGTCAGCCCGGGCGTGCGGGCGGGCGCCGGCCCGGTCGGACGGACCAGCGTCACCACCCGGCCCTCCAGCAGGAACCCGCGCGGCACCATCGGGAACACCCGGTGCTTGCCGAAACGGTCCTCCAGCGTGACCGTGAACCCCTCCGCAGTCTTCTCGCACCGCACCACGGCCCCGCAGAACCCGGTGGCCGCCTCCTCCACCACCAGCTCCCGCTCCGCCGCCACCTCCGGCGCCGCCTCCTGCCGCTTCCACGGCGGGGTCAGGTCCGGGCCGTACTCCCTGCTGCGCATGGACGAATTCTAGGCATCCTGACGTGGGCTCATCCCTCATCCGGCGTACGGCGAGTTGACCGCCAGCACGGCGGCGACCCGCTCGCGGACGGCCGCCGCGTGCCGCAGCGGCACCGCCTCGCCGTGCCGCCGCTCGGGCCGGACACCGCGGTCGGCCAGCAGATAGAGCACCCGCAGCGTGCGCATCGTGTTGGAGGCGTACGGCGGCACCGGGCCGGGCTCCGCGGCGGCGAAGTCGGCGGCGATCGGCTCCAGCCACGCCAGCGACTCGCTCTCGGTCAGTTCGGCGCGGGTCAGCACCACGGCCAGGGCGAAGCCGAGCCGGTCGTCCTCCATCGCGTCGAAGACGTGCGCGGTCGGGGCGAGCAGCCGGCTGCAGGCCGTGGCCAGCAGGGGCGCCGGGTCGGCCCGCGGGCAGCGGCCGAAGGCGGCCAGCAGGTCGGCGCCGTGCGCGACGGCGTGCAGCCAGCCGAGCCGCTCGTCGTGGCCGCGCAGGTCGCGCTCGCCGGGGTACCACTGCGTGAAGGCGGACAGCCAGGCCGGGTCGTACCCGCCGCACCCCACGATCCTCGCCAGCACGAGCGGGGCGAAGGTCCGCGCCTGGATCTCCGGGGCGGTGAACCACCCGGCCAGCCGGTCGCCGAGCTCCTGCCGCCGGGACGGCTCCAGCAGCGGGACCCACTGCGCCAGCCGGGTGAAGGCCAGCTCGTCGCGGAGCACCGGGTCGGGCGAGCGCAGGGCGCCGACCACCTCGTCCAGGAGCTCGGGGGAGGGGGCGGTCGCGGTGGTGCCGGTCCAGTCGATCACCCGAGCGACCCTAGGGCCGCCGCCACCGGTCCGGCTACAGGCCCGGGGCGCCCCAGACCGGGAACCAGCGGGTCAGGTCCTGTTCGATCCGGAGGTCGTCGCCGAGCATGGCCTTGACCTGGAGCTCGACCGGGCTGTTGCGCTTCTCGCCGCCGCCGGGCATCGGGGCGAAGGGGTAGAACGTGCCGCGCTTGTAGAGGTAGACCAGGCCGAGGGACTGGCCCTCGGTGTTGCGGAAGGCGACGATCGAGCAGAGCAGCTGCGGGCCGAAGCCGTTGGCCTCCAGCTCGCTGTTGACCGCGTGCAGGTCGTTGACCAGGTCGGGCAGCTCCTCGGGGGTGTGCCGGGCCAGCAGCCAGGAGTAGCCGTAGGAGTCCCGGGAGGCCTCCACCGGGACGCCGCCGCGGTCGGCGTCGGCGTCGAGCAGGGCCCGCACCTGCCGCTGCACCTCGTCGAAGGCGCCGCCCTCGACGGCCGCGAAGCAGACCGAGCCGAGCCCGGTCGGCCGGAAGCCGGCCGCCGCCTCCAGGGTGAGCGCGGCGGACGGGATGCCGAAGAGCTGGTCGAGGTCGGGCCGGACCGGCTTGGTCCGGCCGAGCAGGGCGTCCAGGAATCCCACGGGGTCTCCTCTCAGTGGCCGGCCTCGCCGTGGCCGAGCTCGGTGCTGATCCGGGCCAGCTGGGCCAGCCGCTGCTCCAGCGTCGGGTGGGTGGAGAACAGCTGGGCGGCGGTCTCCCGGGCGCCGAGCGCCGGGGCGAAGTAGAAGGCGTTGTACGGCTGCGAGCGGCGCAGGTCCTCGCTCGGGATGGCGGCGATCTGCCCGGTGACCTTGGTGAGCGCCGAGGCCAGGGCGCTGGGCCGGCCGGTGAGCTGGGCGGCGGCCCGGTCGGCGGCGAGCTCGCGGTAGCGCGACAGCAGCCGGGTGAGCAGGAAGCTCAGCGCGTAGACGACCATGCTGGCCAGCGGGATGACGATCAGCGCGATCGCGGTGTTCGGGTCGTTGCTGTTGCGGTTGTTGCCGTAGAAGCCCCCGTAGAAGGCGATCCTGGTCATCGCCCCGGCGAGGACGCCGAGGAAGCCCGCGATGGTCATCACCGCGACGTCCCGGTGGGCGACGTGCGACAGCTCGTGGGCGAGGACGCCCTCCAGCTCCTCGGGCTGGAGCCGGCGCAGCAGGCCGGTGGTGACGCAGACCACCGCCTTGTCCGGGTTGCGGCCGGTGGCGAAGGCGTTCGGCATGTCGTTGTCCGCGACGGCGACCCGCGGCTTGGGCATGTCGGCCAGCGCACAGAGCCGGTCGATCGTGCCGTGCAGCTGCGGGTACTGCTCGGGGCTGACCTGGTGGGCGCCCATCGCCTTCTCGGTGATCTTGTCGCTGAACCAGAACTGGGCGACGAACAGCGCGCCGGAGATCAGCACGATGATCGGCCAGGCGCCGCGCAGCAGCGCGATCAGCAGTCCGGTGAAGCCGACGTAGACCAGGCCGATGAGGAACATCGTGGTGACCATCCGACCGGTGAGACCGCGGTCGGGTGCGAAGCGGGAGTGCTGCCGTGACGACGACATCGCTGCTCCTTCGATAGCTCGCTCGACTTCGATGCTGCCACTCCCCGGCCGGAGGGGCACCGTCCGCCACGACGGGATCGGTCGAGGATCACGTGGGCGGCCCGTTCCTGCCGTCGAAGGTGGGCCTTACACTGGCAGGTACGGTTTTGGCACTCTGCCATCCGGAGTGCCAGACAACGGACGGCTACCCGACTCAACGGACGAAGACGGAGGTGCGTGCCCCATGGCCGGCGAGCGCAGGGCCGACGACGGCAGGGCCGACGCCCGCCTGGTCGAGGCGCGCCCGAACGTCCGGCCGCTGGACGAGCGGCGCCTCGCGGTGCTGCGGGCGATCGTCCAGGACTACGTGGGCACCGAGGAGCCGGTCGGCTCCAAGGCCCTGGTCGAGCGGCACAACCTCGGGGTCTCCCCGGCCACCGTCCGCAACGACATGGCGGCGCTGGAGGAGGACGGCTTCATCCACCAGCCGCACACCAGCGCCGGCCGGATCCCCACCGACAAGGGCTACCGGCTGTTCGTCGACCGGCTGGCCGAGGTCAAGCCGATGACCCCGCCCGAGCGGCGCGCCATCCGGCACTTCCTGGAGGGCGCGGTCGACCTGGACGACGTGGTGGCCCGCACGGTGCGGCTGCTCGCGCAGCTGACCCGGCAGGTCGCCGTCGTGCAGTACCCGTCGCTGACCCGCTCCACCGTGCGGCACGTCGAACTGGTCGCGCTCGCCCCCGCCAAGGTGATGCTGGTGCTGATCACCAACACCGGCCGGGTGGAGCAGCGGATGGTCGACTGCCCGGGCTCGGTCGGCGAGAGCGTCCTGGCGGACCTGCGCACCAAGCTCAACGCCCGGGCCGCGGGCCGGCGGCTGCCCGACGTCCCGGCGCTGCTGGAGGACCTGCCGGCCGGCTTCGAGCCCGCCGACCGCCCGACCGTCTCCACGGTGCTCGCCACCCTGTTCGAGACCCTGGCGGAGCAGAACGAGGAGCGGATCATGCTGGCCGGCACGGCCAACCTGACGCGCTTCGGCCACGACTTCCCGCTGACCATCCAGCCGGTCCTGGAGGCCCTGGAGGAGCAGGTCGTCCTGCTCCGCCTGCTGGGTGAGACCGCGGAGTCCGGGATGACGGTCCGGATCGGCCGGGAGAACGACTACGAGGGCCTCAATTCCACGTCCGTCGTCTCCGTCGGTTACGGTTCGGGCGACCAGAGCGTGGCAAAGCTGGGTGTGATCGGTCCGACCCGGATGGATTACCCGGGCACAATGGGGGCGGTGCGAGCGGTGGCACGGTACGTGGGTCAGATCCTGGCCGAGTCGTAGGAGCACACCGCGCCCGGCGCGGGAGACCAGTCGCAAGCACTTCTAAGAGGCGGAACAAGCGGAGCATTTGGTGGCCACGGACTACTACGCGGTACTCGGCGTCCGGCGGGATGCGGGCCAGGACGAGATCAAGAAGGCGTTCCGTCGCCTCGCGCGCGAACTGCACCCGGACGTCAACCCGGACCCGAAGACGCAGGAGCGGTTCAAGGAGATCAACGCCGCCTACGAGGTGCTCTCCGACCCGGCCAAGCGCCAGGTGTACGACCTCGGCGGCGACCCGCTCTCCCCGAACGGCGGCGGCGGTGGCGCCGGCGGCTTCGGCGCGGCCGGCTTCGGCTTCTCCGACATCATGGACGCCTTCTTCGGCGCCGCGGGCGGCCAGCGCGGCCCCCGCTCGCGCACCCGGCGCGGCCAGGACGCGATGATCCGGCTGGAGATCACCCTGGAGGAGGCCGCCTTCGGCACCACCAAGGAACTCCAGGTCGACACCGCCGTCACCTGCACCACCTGCAACGGCGAGGGCGCCGCACCCGGCACCTCCGCGCAGACCTGCGACATGTGCCGCGGCAAGGGCGAGGTCTCCCAGGTCACCCGCTCCTTCCTCGGCCAGGTCATGACCTCCCGGCCCTGCCCGCAGTGCCAGGGCTTCGGCACCGTCGTGCCGACCCCGTGCCCGGAGTGCGCCGGCGACGGCCGCGTCCGCGCCCGCCGCACCCTCACCGTGAAGATCCCTGCCGGTGTCGACAACGGCACCCGGATCCAGCTCGCCGGCGAGGGCGAGGTCGGCCCGGGCGGCGGCCCGGCCGGCGACCTGTACGTGGAGATCGCCGAGACCGCCCACCCGACCTTCCAGCGGCGCGGCGACGACCTGCACTGCACGGTCACCATCCCGATGACCGCGGCCTCGCTCGGCACCCAGGTGCCGCTGCAGACCCTCGACGGCGTCGAGGAGGTCGACATCCGGCCCGGCACCCAGTCCGGCCAGTCGATCCCGCTGCACGGCCGGGGCATCACCCACCTGCGCGGCGGCGGCCGGGGCGACCTGATAGTGCACGTCGAGGTGCAGACCCCCACCAAGCTCGACCCCGAGCAGGAGGAGCTGCTGCGCCGCCTGGCCCTGCTGCGCGGCGAGGAGCGGCCCTCGGGCCAGTTCGCGCCCGGCCAGCAGGGGCTGTTCTCCCGCCTCAAGGACGCCTACACCGGCCGCTGATCCGGCTCCTGCCCGGCGGGGGACACCCCCCGGCGGGGCAGCGGCGTGTCCGCACCCGAAAGGAACCCCCGCATGACCGCGCCCGTCTTCGTCGTCGAGAGCGCCCTGCTGGCCGGCGCGGCCCCCGGCGCCCTGCTGCGGCTGGACGGGCCCGAGGGCCGGCACGCCGCCGCCGTGAAGCGGCTGGAGCCCGGCGAGGCGATCACCCTCGCGGACGGCCTCGGCCGCGGCGCGGACGGCACGGTCGCCGCCGTGCACGGCAAGGACGCGCTGGACGTCGAGGTCGCCGCCGTCCGGACCGAGCCCGAGCCGAGCCCGCGGATCACCGTCGTCCAGGCCCTGCCCAAGGGCGACCGCGGCGAGCTCGCCGTGGAGACCATGACCGAGGTCGGCGTGGACGCCGTGATCCCGTGGGCCGCCTCCCGCTGCATCACCCAGTGGAAGGGCGACCGCGGCGCCAAGGCGCTCGCCAAGTGGCGGGCCGCCGCCCGCGAGGCCGGCAAGCAGTCCCGCCGGCTCCGCTTCCCCGAGGTCCACGACCCGATGACCACCCGCCAGCTGCTGCCGCTGCTCGGGCAGGCCGCGCTCGCCGCGGTGCTGCACGAGGAGGGCGCCGAACCGCTCGCCTCCGCCGCCCTGCCCGGCACGGGCGACATCGTCCTGGTGGTCGGCCCCGAGGGCGGCGTCTCGCCCGAGGAGCTCGCCGCGTTCGCCGGTGCGGGCGCCGCCCCCTACCGGCTCGGCCCCTCGGTGCTGCGCACCTCCACCGCGGGCGTGGCGGCCGGCGCCCAGCGCCACCGCCGCCCCCGCCCCGGGGCCCCCCACCCCGCCCCCCCGCGCCTGCTCGCCCCCACCGGCCCCCCCCCCCGGGGTGCGGCCATCACACCCCGCGCGGCCCCCCCCCACCGCCCGGCCGGGCGCTTCTGCGCCCGGCCGTCCCGCGTTCTCCGGCGTTCGCCCGTGCGGGCCGGGTGCCGCTCAGCCGCGGTAGGCCGGCATGCCGGGCCCGGCGACCGCGAGGACCGGTGCGGCGGAGCCGTCGACGGGCAGGGTGACGACGCCGGCGGCGGTGCGGGCGGCGATCGTCCGGCCGTCCGGCGACCAGGCCGGCTCGGTGTAGTCCGTGGTGGCGTGCGGGGTGAGGTCCCGGGCGACCGGCTTCCCCTGCTGCACGTCCTGCACGAAGAGGTGGTCGTGGCCCGCGACCGACCGGACGAAGACGATCTCCTCGCCGTCCCGGGAGAGCGCCGGCTCGGAGCCGACGGCGATCGCGGCGCCCTGCTGGCGCAGGTAGTCGTCGCGGACGTAGACCTCGTGGTCGGTGGTGTTGGCGTAGACGGTGGTGCCGTGCTGGGCGCCGCCGCCGCTGATCCAGACGTTCCCGGTGGTCGGCAGCGGCTTCGCGTCCTCGTCGGAGAAGGTGTTCAGCGACAGCGGCTCGGGCGCGGCCCCGACGGCGGTCGCCGGCACGCCGACCAGACGGGCGGCGGCGCCCTGCCCGACGGTGAAGAGGATGTTGTTCTTCGCCGGGATGCGGTTCGCGGTGTCGGCCGTGTCGACCTGCCAGGTGGGGTGCGACCAGGTCTGACCGCCGGTGTTGCGGGCGACCACGACCCGGCCGCTGCCGTCGGGGTGGGACACCGACAGGTTGCCGGCGCCGTCGATGTAGTCCCCCCGGCAGCCCGCGGGGGACCCCCCCCGGTC
>NZ_JBHWBW010000396.1:4907-7466 GCF_042735675.1 Kitasatospora sp. NPDC059571 | reverse complement strand
CCCACGGCGGACCCTTCAGCTTCCCCACAGATGGTCCAACGAGCGGACCGTCGAGCAGACATGGCCACACCAGAGCTTTGTGTTAGCTCCTCTAAAGCGGCCCGCCGGATGGCACCCTTCGCCCGCGCTGTGCGTCGCCAATTACCGGGAGATGTCGTCCTGACCGCGCGGGTCCGCAACGAGCACCGCGGCTGGAACGGGCATCGTGCACACCCGGTACCGGACACCCGGAGTGCGATCTGCGGAGCTGCCGCTCCGCCCGTGCCCGGGACCGAGCTGTTCACGGTCATCCCGCCGTCGCTGCCGCTCTGTCCGAGGGCCGCGTCGCCACGTTGCTCCTCTCCGCCGACCGCAGTGGTGCCTCCGAAACGTGGGGCAGCACAAACAATCCCCCATCGTGGTCACTGCCGAAGGGGGGATTGGGCGCGCACCCCGAGGCCGTTCGAGCGCCCGCCGCTCCCTTGCTCCTGCGCGCGGCAGCCGTGAGTGGCGCCCACTTCTCGGAACTGCCGGCCGGCATGGCCGACGACAGCTGCGCCGCGCTGTTGCGCCTTGACGGCCTGTAGGCCGGCCCGCTGGCGCTTCGATCCTCAAGGCCGCCTGCCAGCTGGGCGCGGATGGCGCGATGGTCAAGCCCAGGGCAAGCTTCCGGGTGGTATCCAGGTTACATATTCCGATCAGTTTCGCCTTGATGTAACTTCCTGTCCGGTGGCCCCCGCCGCCACACCCCCACACCCCGACAGGAGGGCATCGTGCGCTCAACCCTGCCCAGATTCGCCTTCACTCGCTCATCTGCGCTCCTCACAACGCTCCTGCTCGCTGCCGCGGGCATTGCGGTGTCGTCCCAGCAGCCAGCCCACGCCTCCGTCACCCGCGTACGGCTCGGCAGCGCTGCGGACGTCAGTCGCGCCGGCTGGAACGGCCCGGCGTTCACCATGAACGGTGACGGCGCCGTGGTACCCGCCACGATGAGCAAGGCGATCGCCGCCATCACCGGCGGCACGGGGAGCATCGACGTCACCGTCCTCGCCGACTCCGCCCCGAGCTCCGGCAGCGCCACCCCGGAGTGCGACGTCATCATGGGCCTCGGCGGCGTCAACTCCTGCACCACCGACGTCGTCACCTCGGCTGCCGACGGCAACAACAGCCAGGTCAACACCGATGTCCGCAACGCCGAGTTCGTCTACTTCGCCGGCGGCAACCAGTGCGTCTACGCGTCGTGGAAGGGCACCGCCCTCCAGGCGTCGGTGCAGTCGGTGGTCGCCAAGGGCGGCGGCTCCGGCGGCGGCAGCGCCGGCACCCACATCAACAGTGCGATCGTCTACGACGCCTGCGGCGGCGGCACCGACTCCCCGACCGCGCTCGCCAACCCCTACGACCGGACCGTCACCTTCACCACCGGCATGTTCTCCTGGCCCAACTACGGTGACACCATCGACGACTCACACTTCGTCACCCGTGACCGGATGGGCCGCACCATGGCCTTCGTCGCCCGGGCGCTCAAGGACGGCCTGACCACCTCGGGCAAGGCCTGGGGCGTCGGCATCGAGCAGGGCGGCGGATCCCTCTTCCTGGACAAGAACGGCCTGGCCACCCTGACCGGCGCCGACGCCTACGTCGTCCTCGGCGACCACCAGCCCGAGAAGGCCGTCGCGGGCAGCCCGCTCACGTACTCCGGCTACAAGATCTGGCACCTCACCGACGGCAGCACCTTCGATTTCAAGAACCGGCCCACCTGCGGCTACTACCTCAGGAGCGTGACCAACGGCGTCGCCGACGCCAACCTCTACTCCGGCACTCCGGTCACCAACTGCGGCAGCGGCAACACCGTCACCGTCACCAACCCCGGGAACCAGACCACCGCCGCCGGCACCGCCGTCAACCTTCAGCTCTCGGCATCGGACTCCGCCTCGGGGCAGAGCCTGACCTATGCGGCGAGCGGGCTTCCCGCAGGCCTCTCCATCAGCGGCAGCGGACTCATCACCGGCACCCCGACCACCCCCGGCACCTCCACCGTCAGCATCTCCGCGACCGACGGCACCGGCGCGTCCGGCTCGGCCACCCTCACCTGGACCGTCACGGGTACCGGCGGCGGTTCGGCCTACGCCGAGGTTGAATCCAATGACACCACCAGCGCCGCGAACGACATCACCTCGCTCACCTATCCTGCCGCCGTGACCGGCAGCATGAAGAGCTCCTCCGACCGCGACTACTACCGGCTCTCGCTCACGTCCGGCCAGACCGCCACCGTCAACTGCACGGTGCCGTCCGCGTACGACGCCGACGTGTACTTCATGAATGCCAGCGGCAGCACACTGACCCGGTCGGTCAACAACGGCAAGGGGGTCGCCGAGGCACTCGGTTGGACGGCCACCAGCACCGGCACGTACTTCCTTGACGTCGAGGCCTACAGCGGGTCGGGCAGCGCCACGTACACCTGCACCATCAGCAAGAGCTGACACCCGCACCGACGCGGCGCCCCGGCCCGCAGGGGGTTAGCGCGGGCCGGGGGGCGGAAATACGTACTGCGAGCGGGCCAAGAGGTGAGGCCGGGGGTGT
>NZ_JBHWBW010000396.1:0-4897 GCF_042735675.1 Kitasatospora sp. NPDC059571 | reverse complement strand
TTTTCTGCTCCGGGCTCACACCGCCCCCGTGGGGCCGGGGGCCCGGGTGGGGGTCCGGCCCCCGCGGCGTGCGATCAGACGGAAGGCGAGCGGGCACTCTCGTGCTGCCCGGGTTCGACGAAGTCGTCGAGTCGGTGGAACGTCCCGGCGTGCCGCTCGGCACGGTCAGGACGAGGATGCGCGGTGGGCTCATTCGTATGAGGCAGGCGCTCTCCGAAGCCCCCCCTGGCGCTCGCCCTTCGTGAGGTGCGGGTGCGACGGACAGGGGGCCGGCCGTGAACGCGCCTGGGCGACACGGCTCGCCCGGCCCGCCGCACGATGTGTTCGCTTGAGGCGAACGGGCTCTACTCCGAGGGTGGAGGCGCCAGGTAGGTGCGGTAGGCAGCGGCGACGTTCTCCAGGTACTTCTGCGCTCCCGCCCGTTCTGCTTCGCTGAGGTTGTCGGACGCCCGGTACAGCAGCATGAGAAGTGGTGCGAGCTCGCTCATGACGTGCCGGAGTCCGGTGTCGGTGACGTCCAGGGTCTGACGCCGGCGGTCGTGCAGGTGGGGGCGGCGGACCATGTGCCCTTCGGCGACGAGCCGGTTGACCGACTGGGTTCCCGCGGCACTGGTGACGCCGAGTCGTCGGGCGAGTTCCACCGGGCCGATGGGCTCACCCGCCCCCTTCGCCATGATCACGTGCTCGACCGCCTCGACGTTGGTGAGCGGCATGCCGAGGCGCTCCGCGAGTTCCGAGCGCGCGAGCTGTGTCAGCGTCAGCACGTCGCGCAGCGCCTCGGAGAGGTCGTCCCCGGCCGGTGCCGGCCCTGCGGGCGGGGTCTGAGGGGAATCCGGATCCGGGCTCGCTCCGAATGACTGGTGTTGCGCCATGCGGCCAAGTCTGACACGGTAGAAATCGCTAAGCTACTTAACGACTTCGAGGGTGCGTTGCTGTGTCCCCTTCCCTGACCCGTCGTCCCGGACGGACGTCCACCACCTCGCCGACTGCCGGCGACCCCTACCTCCGAAGTCCGCGCGCCACCGCCTGGCTCGTCCTGCTCCTGACGGTGATCGGCCTCGGAGCGGCCTTTGCCCTGGGACCAAGCGACGCCACCACCACCAGGGCAACCGGAACCGGTCTGCCGGCCTCCTCCCAGTCCGCTCGAGTCGCCGAGATCGTCAAGACGTTCCCCTCAGGGGCAGCCGCACCGGCGATCGTGGTCTACAGCAATACCGACAACAGCCCCCTCACCGACGCGCAGCAGAGCATCATCCGCGAGCGCGCCGCCCCGCTCGGCGCCCTCGGTCTGACGCCGGGCACAGCCGGGCCGCAACTGGTCCAGGGCAAGGTCGCCACCGTGGCCGTGCTACTGCCCACCGGGGCAAGCGACGACGAGAACACCGCGACGATTGATCGGATCCGCCACGACGCCTCCCAAGACCTCCCTGCACCACTACAGGCACAGGTCACCGGTGGACCCGCCTTCCGCGCCGACGTCACCAAGGTCTTCGCCGGCGCCGACACCAACCTGCTGATCGCAACCGCCTCCGTCGTCGCCGTGCTCCTGCTGATCACCTACCGAAGCCCCATCCTCTGGCTCGTCCCGCTGATGGTCGTCGGAGCCGGTGATCGCATGGCCGGCATCCTCGTGGGCGTCCTGGCCCCGCACGCCGGCATCGAGGTCGATGCGTCCGCCGCCGGCATCCTGTCGGTCCTCGTCTTCGGCGCCGGCACCGACTACGCTCTCCTCCTCGTCTCTCGCTACCGGGACGAACTGCACCTCACCGAGAACCGGTTCGCCGCGATGGCGCGGGCCTGGCGCGGCACGGCCCCAGCTGTCATCGCCAGCGGCACCACTGTGGTTCTGAGCCTGCTCACCCTGCTCGCCGCCGAGCTCACCGGAAATCGCGGACTCGGCTTCGCCGGCGCCATCGGCATCCTCACCGCGATGCTGTTCGGCCTGGTTGTCCTGCCCGCAGCACTCGTCCTTCCCGGCCGCTGGCTGTTCTGGCCCTTGGTCCCCAAGGTCGGTGAGCCTGTCACCGCGGACCGGAGCGGCGTGTGGTCCCGAATCGGCAGGGCCGTCGCCAAGCGTCCGGCCCGGATCGCCCTTGCCGGAACCGCCGTCCTGGTGCTGCTGGCCTCCGGCGCGCTCGGCCTCACGACCGGCCTTGCCCAAGCCGACTCCTTCCGCAAGACCCCTGAAGCCGTCCTCGGACAACGGACCCTCGCAGCAGTCCAGCCCGCCGGCGCCGTCGACCCCCTCACCCTCGTCTCGACCACCGCCGCCGCCGACCAGGTGGCCGAAGCCGCGCGGCGCGTACCCGGCGTGGCCTCCGTGACGCCGGCCGGAGCCACCGAGCGCTGGGCACGCGCCGACGTCATCCTCGACGCCGCTCCCGGCACCGCCGCCTCCGACCGAGCGCTCCGACAGCTCCGCCACGGCGTCGCCGAGATCCCCCACGCTGACGCCCTGGTCGGAGGCAGCACCGCAGAGGACTACGACACCGCCCGCGCCAACACCCACGACACCCGGATCGTCGTGCCCTTGGTTCTCGCGATCGTCCTGGTCGTTCTCCTCGTCCTGCTCCGGGCCGTCGTCGCCCCCCTCCTGCTCGTCGCCACCGTCATCGCCTCCTACTTCGCGGCCCTCGGCGCCAGCTGGATCATCTTCCGCACGGTCTACGACTTCCCTGCACTCGCCACCAACGTGCCCCTGCTGTCCTTCCTCTTCCTCGTCGCCCTCGGTGTCGACTACAACATCTTCCTCATCGCCCGTACCCGCGAGGACACCGTCGCCGGACACGACACACGCCGCGCTGTGCTGCGCGCCCTCGCCTCCACCGGCGGCGTCATCACCAGCGCGGGAATCCTCCTTGCCGCGGTCTTCGCCGTCCTCGGCGTCCTCCCGCTCATCACCCTCACCCAGATCGGCGTCATCGTCGGCATCGGCGTGCTTCTCGACACTCTGCTCGTGCGCACGGTGCTGGTCCCTGCCCTGGTTCTTCTGGCCGGCCGCCGATTCTGGTGGCCCAGCCGCCCCGAGACCGCCACTGCCGGCGACCGGTCCGAGGCCCAGCACGGCTGACCTGGGCGACCCCGGGGCCCGCCCGCACCGAACGGCCCCCGGGGAGCTGCACCGCGAAGGCACGGCCTGCCGGCCGACCAGCCCCAGAACCCTGCGATCACCTCGAGGAATCGATGGCCACCACGAGCACGGCACCCACCACTCCCGCAGGCAACCCACCACCCTCCCACGGCAACCGCTGGTGGGGCCTGGTCGCCATCAGCCTCGGCGTATCGCTGATCATCGTCGACTCCACCATCGTCAACGTCGCGATCCCCAGCATCATCAACGACCTGCACATCACCTCCAGCGATGCGCAGTGGGTGCAGGAGACCTACACCCTCGTGTTCGCCTCCTTCCTCCTGTTGGCCGGGCGCACCGCAGACCGCGTCGGACGACGAAAGGTGTTCCTGACCGGTACGGCGGTCTTCGTCGCTGCCAGCGCCGTTGCCGCGACGGCTGCCGGCGGACCCATGCTGATCGGGGGCCGGCTTCTCCAGGGACTGGGGGGAGCGATGATCCTCCCCACGTCGCTTTCCTTGATCAACGCCACCTTCCGGGGCCGCGAACGCGCCCAGGCCTTCGCGATTTGGGGCTCGACCATCGGAGGCACTGCCGCGCTCGGACCCCTGCTGGGCGGCTGGCTCACCTCCCACCTGTCCTGGCGCTGGGCGTTTGCCATCAACCTCCCACTCGGCCTGGTCGTGGCAGCCGGTGTCCTTCTGCTCGTTGCCGAAAGCAGAGACAACACGGCGGAACGGGGTGTCGACCTCGCCGGTGCGGTTCTGTCGGTTCTCGGGTTCACCGGCATCGTCTTCGGCCTGATCGAGGGCCGTACCTACGGCTGGTGGGCCGCCGAGCAGCCGTTCTCCCTTCTCGGCACACGCTTCGACAGCGGGATCTCGCCCGTTCCCATCGCCTTTGCAGCCGGCCTTGCGTCCCTGGCCCTGTTCGTGGCCGTCGAACTCCGCCGCAACCGGAACGGCCGGACAGCCCTGCTCGACCTTCGGCTCTTCGCCGTCCCATCGTTCCGCAACGGCAACGTCGTGGCCGGCGTTGTCAGCCTGGGTGAGTTCGGGATCCTGTTCTCCCTGCCCCTGTGGTTCCAGAACGTACTCGGCTACTCGGCCTTCCAGGCGGGCCTGGCGCTGCTGCCGCTCGCCATCGGTAGCTTCGCCGCCAGCGGTCTTGGTGCGGTCCTCGCGCCGCGTATCGGAACCCTGAACCTCGTCCTCGCCGGCATCACCTGCGAGATGATCGGGGTATCCGGCATCGGGCTGGTCCTCTCGCCGCACGGAGGCGGGTGGCAGGTGGCGCCCTTCCTCCTGCTCTACGGCATCGGCGTCGGCTGGGCCACCGCCCAGATCACGGGTGTGGTCCTGGCTGACGTGCCCGTCAACCAGTCAGGCCAGGGCTCGGGAATCCAGAGCACCACTCGGCAGATCGGATCAGCATTGGGCATTGCTGTCCTGGGAACCGTTCTGTTTGCCACCCTGACGGCCGACCTCACCCGCAGTCTTCGGGCCGACGGACTCCCGCCCGCCCAAGCGAGCGCCGTCGCGTCCGCCGTCCAGCACAGTGCTGGCACCTCCATTCAGCCACTACTGGCCGAGCCCGCCACCCATGCGGCCGGAGAACGAGCACGCGAGTCCTTCACGACGGCCACCTCCACCGCCGCCTACACGGCCGCCGGCGCGCTTGCCCTGGGATTGACCGCGGCCATCCGACTCAAGCGGAAACTGCCGGCATAGCGATCGTTGCCGGTGCCGGGCCGTCTCGCAAGAACCGATCAACCGGCCCGCAGTTCAACGCAGAGCGGGCGGTTCGGCACCGGTCTGGTGCCGAACG
>NZ_JBHWBW010000395.1:1220-7466 GCF_042735675.1 Kitasatospora sp. NPDC059571 | reverse complement strand
GTGGGGGCCCCTCTGATCGCGCTCCTCGCGCTTTGGTGGCCGGGGCCCGCGGGGGTTGGGGGCCCCGGGCGGCCGCGGGGTCTCAGGCCGCCGCGGGCCGGCCGGGGGTGTAGGCGTCCCGGAGCCGCTGCTGGGCCTGCGGGCCGGCGCCGATCCGGTCGAGGCCGAGCAGGGCGGCGCCGAGCACCGGCGGGGCGACCACGATCCGCGGCTCGGCGAGCGGCGCGGCCGCGGCCAGCCGGGCCGTCACGTTGTCGATCAGCAGCGGGTGGCGGGCGGCCAGCACGCCGCCGCCCAGCACCACCGGCGCGGGGTGCGCCAGCAGGCCGAGCCGGGCGAGCGCCGTCCGGGCGAACCGGACGATCTCGTCGGCCTGCCGGTCGATCAGATCGAGCGCCGTCCGGTCGCCGTCCTCCGCGGTGGCGAAGAGCACCGGCACCAGTTCGTGCAGCCGCTCCTGGGCGAGCTCGTCCAGGTGGATCGCCTCGGCGACCGCGGTGGCGCTGTCCACCCCGAAGTGGGCGGCGATCGCGGCGGCGAGCGCGGTGGCCGGGCCGCGGCCGTCCTCGGCCCGGGTGGCGTGCCACATCGCCTCGGCGGCGAGCCCGCCGCCGCCGCCCCAGTCGCCGGTCAGCACACCGAGCGCCGGGAAGCGGGCGGTGCGCCCGTCCGGGAGCAGGCCCACGCAGTTGATGCCCGCGCCGCACACCACGGCGACCCCGAGCGGGCCGTCGGTGCCGGCCCGCAGCAGCCCGAAGGTGTCGTTGGCGACGGCGCTGGTGACACCCCAGGGCCGGGCCTCGACGGCGGCGAGCAGCTGCTCCTCCTGCACCGGCAGGTCGGCGTTGGCCAGGCAGGCGCTGACGTGCGTGGTGAGCGGGGTGCCCGGTCTGAGGCCGGCCTGGGCGGCGACCGCCTCGACGAGCGGGGTGAGGCCGCCGATCGCCCGGTCGGCGCCGCCCGCCTCGGGCTGGAAGCCGCCGCCGCGGGCGGCGCCGAGGACGGTGCCGTCGGCGGCGACCAGCGCCACGTCGGTCTTGCTGTTGCCGGCGTCGATGGCGAGGACGCCGGGGACCTGCCCGCCGTGAAGACGGTCCATCAGTTCCCCCCGGGGTGGCGCGAGGTGGTCATGTGCGGTCTCACGCCCAGCCGAGGTGGGCGCGGTTGTGGGAGATCAGCCGGTCGGCGAGGCGGTCGGCGAGCTCGATCTGGCCGACCAGCGGGTGGGCCAGCAGGGCGTCGAACACCCGGTCGCGGCCGCCCTTGAGGGCTGCCTCCAGCGCCAGCTGCTCGTACCCGGTGACGGCGGCGATCAGGCCGGCGTAGAGGGGCTCGACGGGGCGCTGCGGCAGCGGGCGCACGCCCGCGGCGTCGACCTCGGCGGGCACCTCGATCACCGCGTCGTCCGGCAGGAACGGCAGGATGCCGTCGTTGCGGGTGTTGACCACCTGGACGCCGGTGGTGCCGTCGGTGCCGAGCAGGGCGGCGATCAGCTGGACGGCGGCCTCGGAGTAGAACGCGCCGCCGCGCTTGCCGAGCAGCTCCGGCTTGGTGTCCAGCGCCGGGTCGGCGTACATCTCCAGCAGCTGCTGCTCGATGGCGGCGACCGCGGCGGCCCGCGAGCCGGTGGCCCGGAGCTCCTCGACCACCAGGTCGTGCTGGTAGAAGTAGCGCAGGTAGTACGAGGGCACGACGCCGAGGCGGCGGACCACGTCGACCGGCAGGTGCAGGTCGGCGGCGATCGCCTCGCCGTGGGCGGCGAGCAGCTCGGGCAGCACCTCGCGGCCGCCGGCCGAGCCGGGCGCGTCGAGCAGGGTGACGCCGCGCTCCCAGGTCAGGTGGTTGAGGCCGACGTGGTCGAGCCGGACGCGCTCGGGGGCGACCCCGAGGTGGGCGGCGAACTTCCGCTGGAAGCCGATCGCCACGTTGCACAGGCCGACCGCCTTGTGCCCGGCGGTCTGCAGCGCGCGGGTGACGATGCCGACCGGGTTGGTGAAGTCGACGATCCAGGCGTCGGGGCTGGTCCGCCGGACCTGCTCGGCGATGTCGAGCACCACCGGGACGGTGCGCAGCGCCTTCGCCAGCCCGCCCGCGCCGGTGGTCTCCTGTCCGACGCAGCCGCACTCCAGCGGCCAGGTCTCGTCCTCGTTGCGGGCGGCCTGTCCGCCGACCCGCAGCTGGAGCAGGACGGCGTCCGCGCCGGCCGCGCCGGAGGCGACGTCGGGGGCGGTGGTGACGGTCGCCGGGTGGCCCTGCCGGGCGAAGATCCGGCGGGCGAGCCCGGCGATCAGCTCCAGCCGGTCGGCGGCCGGGTCGATCAGGACGAGCTCGCCGATCGGGAGGCTGTCCCGCAGCCGGGCGAAGCCGTCGATCAGCTCCGGTGTGTACGTGGAACCGCCGCCGACGATTGCCAACTTCAGTGCGGACATCAGCCCTTGACCCCTGTCAGTGTCACGCCTTCGATGAAGGCCTTCTGTGCGAAGAAGAAGAGGATGATCACCGGTGCCATCACCAGCAGGGTCGCCGCCATGGTGAGGTTCCAGTTGGTGTGGTGGGCGCCCTTGAAGGACTCCAGGCCGTAGCTCAGGGTCCACGCGCCGGGGTTCTCGCTGGCGTAGATCTGCGGGCCGAAGTAGTCGTTCCAGCAGGAGAAGAACTGGAAGAGCGCGACCGCGGCGATGGCCGGCCTCGCCATCGGCAGCACCACCCGCACCAGGGTGCGCAGGTCCCCGCAGCCGTCGATCCGGGCGGCCTCCAGGTACTCGTTCGGGATGGTGAGCAGGAACTGCCGCAGCAGGAAGATGCTGAACGCGTCGCCGAAGGCCATCGGGATGACCAGCGGCCAGAGCGAGCCGGTGAGGTGGAGCTGGTTGGCCCAGAACAGGTACATCGGGATGACCGTGACCTGCGGCGGCAGCATCATCATCGAGATCACCGCCATCAGGGCCAGGTTGCGGCCCCGGAAGCGGAACTTGGCGAGCGCGTACGCCACCGGCACGCTGGAGAGGACGGTCAGCGCGGTGCCCGCTCCGGCGTACAGCAGGGTGTTGCCCCACCAGGTGAGGAAGCCCGGGGTCCGCCAGACCTTCGTGTAGTTGCCCCAGTGCCAACTGGTCGGCCACAGCTCGGAGGTGAGCGCCTGCTGGTCGCTCATCACCGAGGTGAGCAGGACGAAGGCGAAGGGCAGCAGGAAGAACAGCGCGGCGGCGATCGCCAGGGAGTGCACGGCCACCCAGTTCAGGGCGGCGCGGCGGCGGGCGGTGCGGGCGGCGGCGGTGCCGGCGGCGACCGGCACCCGCAGGGTCGAGGCGAGGGTCACGGTTCAGTCCT
This sequence comes from Kitasatospora sp. NPDC059571, assembly GCF_042735675.1. NCBI lineage: Bacteria > Bacillati > Actinomycetota > Actinomycetes > Kitasatosporales > Streptomycetaceae > Kitasatospora > Kitasatospora sp. NPDC059571. The sequence continues at coordinate 4,136 of NZ_JBHWBW010000395.1, read as the reverse complement.
CCCCGAGCAGGCCGGACCTGCGGCGCAGCAGCAGCGAGGTGAAGGCCATCGAGATCGCGAACAGGATCAGGGCCGCCGCGCAGGCGGTGCCGGTGTCGAAGCGCTGGAAGCCGAGGTTGTAGACCATCTGCGGCAGCGTCCAGGTGGAGCCGTGCGGGTAGCCGGGCTCGAACTGCTGGCCCGAGCCGCCGATCACGCCGGAGGCGACCTTCCCGGCGACGATCGCCTGGGTGTAGTACTGCATGGTCTGGATGACCCCGGTGACCACGGCGAACAGCACGATCGGCGAGATGTTCGGCAGGGTGACGAAGCGGAACCGCTGCCAGGAGCTCGCGCCGTCCAGCTCCGCCGCCTCGTACTGCTCCTTGGGCACGTCCAGCAGGGCGGCCATGAAGATGACCATGAGGTCGCCGACGCCCCACATGCCGAGCAGGGTGAGCGCGGGCTTGGACCACGAGGGGTCGGTGAACCAGCCGGGCTGCGGCAGGCCGAGCTCGCCGAGCAGGTGGTTGACCGGCCCGGTGCCGGGGTTGAGCAGGAAGGCGAAGGCCATCGTCGCGGCCACCGGCGGTGCCAGGTACGGCAGGTAGAAGGCGGTCCGGAAGAAGCCGGCGCCGGTCCGCACCTTGGTGATCAGCAGGCCGATGCCGAGGCCGAAGACCGTCCGCAGCGACACCATCACCACGACCAGCCACAGGGTGTTGCGCAGCCCCTGCCAGAAGAACGGGTAGTGGCCGAACAGGTAGTTCCAGTTCTTCAGGCCGGTGAAGGTCGGGGCGGTGAAGCCGTCGTACTTCATGAACGAGAAGTACGCGGTGGAGATCAGCGGGTAGGCGAAGAAGACCGCGAAGCCGATCAGCCAGGGGGAGAGGAAGGCGAGCGTGCGGCCCGCCTCCCGGCGGCGCTTGCTGCGCAGCGCCGCCGGGCGGGATGTGCCGAGAAGTGCCATGGCGCGTCCGTCACTTGGCCTGGTCGATGGCCGCGTCGATCTCCTTGGCGGTGGCCGCGAGGCCGGCCTTCAGATCGGCCTGCTTGCCGGACTCGAACTCGTAGCCGAGGTTCTGCATCGAGACCTGGTACGCGCCGCCGTTGATCGAGGCGGGCGTGGTGGTGGAGTTCGGGTTCTTCGCGATGTCCAGGAAGGTCTTGAAGTTGGCGTCGGCGTCCAGCTTCGGGGAGTCCAGCGCGGCCAGCGTGCTCGGCACGTTGTGGATGGCGTTGGCGAAGGTGACGACCGCGTCGGTGTCCGTGGTCAGGTACTTGACCAGCTCCCAGGCGGCGGTCTGCTTGCGGCTGCCGCTGGCGATGCCGACGATGGTGCCGGTCTGGTAGCCGCGGCCGTAGCTGGCGGCCTGGTCGTCCGGCACCGGGAACGGCGCGGTCGCCCACTCGAAGGCCGGCTTGTCGTCGGCGAGCGAGGCGGTCCGCCACTCGCCGTCGATGGCCATCGCCACCTGGCCGGTGGTGAACGGGTTCTTGGCGCTGAACTCGTCGCCGAAGCCGGTGCGGAACTTCTCCAGCTTGTCGAAGCCGCCGAGCTTGCCGACCAGGTCCTTCTGCCAGGTGTACATCGCGGCGACCTTCGGGTCGGTCGCGATGTCGGACTTGCCGTCCTTGCCGAAGTAGTCGGCGCCGTACTGGCCGAGGAAGTGCGAGGGGGTGGACTCGTAGCCGTGGTAGTTCGGCATGAAGCCGAGCTGCTTGAAGCCGTCGCCCTGGGGCACGGTCAGCTTGACCGCGTCCGCCTCGAACTCGCTGAAGGTCTTCGGCGGCGAGGCGATGCCGGCCGCGGCGAAGGCGGTCTTGTTGTAGTACAGGCCGTAGGCGTCGCCGAGCAGCGGCAGCGAGCACTGGTTGCCCTGGTACGCGCTGTAGGTGAGCATCGCCGACGGGAAGGTCTTCGCCGGGTCTATGCCGTCCTTCTTCAGGAACGGCGTGAGGTCCGCCCACACCTTCGCCGAGCAGAACTTGCCGACGTTGTCGGTGGTGAACGAGGAGACCACGTCCGGGGCGTCGGCGCCGCCGGCCCGCAGCGCCTGCTCGCTCTTGTCGTCGGCGATGTTGCCGACCACCTTCACGTGGATGTTGGGGTGCGCCTTCTCGAAGGCGGCGATGTTGGCGTTGATCGCCTTGGTCTCGTTCTCCTGGCTCCAGCCGTGCCAGAAGGTGATGGTGACGTCCTTGCCCTGGGCGGAGCCGTCGTCCCCGCCGCCCTGGGGCGTACCGGTGCAGGCGGCGGCGGACAGGGCCAGCGCGGCGGTGCCGGCGAGGGCGGCGGCCGTGCGGCGGAATCTGCGGGCGGTGTGCACTTCTGGTCCTCCTGGGGGGTACGCGGGCAGGCGTCATCGCCCTTCGGCCCGTGCATGGGGGATGGTGAGCTGTGCGGGTGCGGTGAGAGGGTCAGCGGGTCAGTGGGTGGTGAAGGCCGCCTCCCGGGCGGCGGCGAGGGCGCGCTGGAGCGCGCCGTGCAGGACGGGGGAGCCCGGGACGGTGGTGCACCGCACCTCGGGCCGCGGGATGGAGATCCGGGCCAGCGCCTCCTGGACGAGGGCGCGCAGCCGCTCGCCGCCGGCGGTGGGGATGCCGCCGGAGAGCACCAGCAGCTCCGGGTCGACCACCGAGACGACCACCGCCAGGCCGACGGCGAGCCGCTCGGCCAGCACGGTGAGGAAGTCGTCGCCCGCGCCGGGGGTGGTGAGCGCGAGCCGGACGGCGTCCTCGGCGCTCTCCGCGACCAGCCCGTGCTCGCCGGCCAGGGCCAGCACCGCCTCGGCGCCGGCCAGCTCCTGGAAGCCGGCCGGGGTGCGAGGGGGGGCGGGGTGGGGGGGCGGGGGGCCCGGGCGGCGCGCTATTGCGGCGGCGCCCGCGCGGCCGGGGAGGACGGGGGGGCGCCGGCGGGGGGGCTCGCTCGGGCGC
>NZ_JBHWBW010000395.1:0-1210 GCF_042735675.1 Kitasatospora sp. NPDC059571 | reverse complement strand
GCGCGCCGGTGCGGGGGCGGCGGCGCGCCCCCCGCCCCCGGCGCGGCGCGCGGCGGGCCGCCCCCCCCCCCGGGGGCCCCCCCCCAGCCCCGCCCCGCGGCGGGCGGCCCGCGGCCCCACGTCGTGGACGACCGGGGCGCCGGGCACCGGCATGTAGCCGACCTCGCCGGCGCCGCCGGTGAAGCCGCGGTGCAGCCGGCCGGCGATCACGATCGCCGCACCGATGCCCTCCTCGGCCCAGAGCAGCACGAAGTCCTCGCAGCCGGCCGCGGCACCGAAGGCCTGCTCGGCGATGGCGGCCAGGTTGACGTCGTTCTCGATCGCGACCGGGGCGCCGATCGCCTCCTCCAGCCCGGCCACCAGCCGGGGCGAGTGCCAGCCGGGCAGGTGGGAGGCGTAGCGCAGCCGCCCGCTGGACGGGTCGAGCGCGCCGGGGACGCCGATCACCACTTCGCGCAGGCTGCCGGGGGCGAGCCCGGCCTGCCGGACGGCCTCGGCGACGGCGGCGCCGACCTTCTCCACGGTCGCGGCGGCCGGCCAGCCCTTGGTGGCCACCTGGTGCTCGGCCAGCGTGGTGCCGGTGATGTCGGCGACGCCGATCCGGACGTGGGTGGTGGAGACGTCGAGCCCGGCGACGTACCCGGCGGCGGGGTTGACCTGGTAGAGCTGCGCGTTGGGCCCCGGGCCGCCGGCCGTGGTGCCGACCGGGACGACCAGGCCGGCGGCCTCCAGCCGGCCGAGCAGCTGGGAGGCGGTGGGCTTGGAGAGGCCGGTCAGGGTGCCGATCTGGGTGCGCGAGAGCGGGCCGTTGGCGAGCAGCAGTTCGAGTGCGGCCCGGTCGTTGATGGCGCGGAGCAGGCTGGGCGTTCCGGCGAGCGGGGGGCGGGTGGTGTCGGTCACGTCTCGATCCTCCTCCGTACGGGCGGGCCCGTGGTGCACGGGGTGCGGTGCGAACTGTTAGGAAACTTTCCAATCTCTGAGAGGACCGTAGATCCTCGCCCGGGGGGTGTCAATGACCTGATGTCGAAGCGTTACCGGCGGTCCGCCGGCCCGTCCCGGACAGCACGAAATGGGCGCGCCCCCCCCGCCCCGCGGGGGGGCCGGGGCGCGCCCGGCCCGGGCGCCCCGGCTCCCGGGGCCCTTGGCCCCCCGCAGCCCGGCCCGGCGGCCGAACGCCACCCGCGACGCGGCCAGCCCGGGGTACCGGACC
>NZ_JBHWBW010000394.1:0-7472 GCF_042735675.1 Kitasatospora sp. NPDC059571 | reverse complement strand
CCCCGGGTCGGGGTGCGGGTCCGGGTCGTCCGGTGCGGCGGGGCCGTCCGGTCAGATGCCCATCGGGTGCCAGACGGTCTTGGTCTCCAGGAAGGAGAGCAGCCGCTTGGTGCCCGGGGCCTGCGTCCAGTCCGCGGCGGCCGGGTCGGCGGCCGGGCGGAGGACACGCTTGAGGGTCTCGGCGGCGGCCGCCTCCAGGGCGGCGGCCGAGGCCGGGCCGTCCTGGTCGACGGCGCCGGTCAGGTCGAGACCGTTGACGTCCTGGTGGGACGCCAGGGTGGGGGCGATGTCGGCCGTCCGGCCGGAGATCAGGTTGACCACGCCGCCCGGCAGGTCCGAGGTGGCCAGCACCTCGCCGAGCGACAGCGCGGGCAGCGGCGCGTCGGCGGCCGCGGCCACCACGACCGTGTTGCCGGTGGCGATCGCCGGGGCGATCACCGAGACCAGCCCGAGGAAGGAGTGGCCCTGCCCGGCCTGCGGCGCCACCACGCCGACCACACCGGTCGGTTCGGGGGTGGACAGGTTGAAGAACGGCCCGGCCACCGGGTTGGCGCCGCCGGCGATCTGGGCGACCTTGTCGGTCCAGCCGGCGTACCAGACCCAGCGGTCGATCGCGGCGTCGACCAGTGCGGCGGCCTTCTTGGCGGAGATGCCCTCGGCGGCGGCCACCTCGGCGGTGAACTGCTCGCGGCGGCCCTGGAGCATCTCGGCGACCCGGTACAGCACCTGGCCGCGGTTGTACGCGGTGGTGCCGGACCAGCCCTTGACCGCGGCGCGCGCGGCCACGACGGCGTCCCGGGTGTCCTTGCGGGTGCCGAGCGGGGCGTTGGCGAGCCACTGGCCCTTGGAGTCCGTCACCTCGTACACCCGTCCGCTCTCGGACCGCGGGAACTTCCCGCCGACGTACAGCTTGTAGGTCTTGAAGACGTCAAGACGCGTCGCGACATCAGACATCGAGGTAGGCCTCCAGACCGTGGCGGCCACCCTCGCGGCCGTAGCCCGACTCCTTGTAGCCGCCGAACGGCGAGGTCGGGTCGAACTTGTTGAAGGTGTTGGCCCAGACCACACCGGCCTTCAGCCGGTTGGCCATCCAGAGGATGCGCGAGCCCTTCTCCGTCCAGACGCCGGCGGAGAGTCCGTACGGGGTGTTGTTGGCCTTCGCGACCGCCTCGTCCGGGGTGCGGAAGGTCAGCACCGACAGCACCGGGCCGAAGATCTCCTCCTGGGCGATCCGGTGGGCCTGGCTGACGCCGGTGAACAGGGTCGGCTTGAACCAGAAGCCGGTGCCCGGAAGTTCGCAGGCCGGCGACCAGCGCTCTGCGCCCTCGGCCTCGCCGGCCTCGGTCAGCGCGGTGATCCGGGCCAGCTGCTCGGCCGAGTTGATGGCGCCGATGTCGGTGTTCTTGTCCAGCGGGTCGCCGACCCGCAGGGTGGCCATCCGGCGCTTCAGGGCGTCCAGCAGCTCGTCCTGGACCGACTCCTGGACCAGCAGGCGCGAGCCCGCGCAGCAGACGTGGCCCTGGTTGAAGAAGATGCCGTTGACGATGCCCTCGACCGCCTGGTCGAGCGGCGCGTCGTCGAAGACGATGTTGGCGGCCTTGCCGCCCAGCTCCAGCGACAGCTTCTTGCGGGTGCCGGCCAGCTGCTTGGCGATCGCCCGGCCGACCGGGGTGGAGCCGGTGAACGCGACCTTGTTGACGTCCGGGTGCGCGGTGAGCGCGGCACCGGTGCGGCCGTCGCCGGTCACGATGTTGACGACGCCCTTCGGCAGACCGGCCTGGCGGCAGATCTCGGCGAAGCGCAGCGCCGTCAGCGGGGTGGTCTCCGCGGGCTTCAGGACGACGGTGTTGCCGGTCGCCAGGGCGGGCGCGATCTTCCACGCCAGCATCAGCAGCGGGAAGTTCCACGGGATGACCTGGCCGGCCACGCCGAGCGGCCGCGGGGCCGCGCCGAAGCCGGCGTAGTCCAGCTTGTCCGCCCAGCCCGCGTAGTAGAAGAAGTGCGCGGCGACCAGCGGCAGGTCGACGTCGCGGGTCTCGCGGATCGGCTTGCCGTTGTCGATGGACTCCAGCACGGCCAGCTCGCGGCTGCGCTCCTGGATGATCCGGGCGATCCGGAACAGGTACTTGGCGCGCTCGCTGCCGGGCAGCGCCGACCAGTCGGCGAAGGCCCTGCGGGCGGCGGCGACGGCGCGGTCGACGTCCTCCTCGGTGCCCTGCGCGAACTCCGCCAGCACCTGCTCGGTGGCCGGGTTGACGGTCTTCAGCGCCTCGCTGCCGGAGGAGTCGACGAACTCGCCGCCGATGAAGTGGCCGTACGAGGTGGCGATGTCGCCCGCGGCGGCGGGGGACTCGGGCGCCGGGGCGTAGGCGAAGAGGCCGCCGGCGGGCTTGGCCGCGGTCTCCTCGATGGTCTTCTTCTTGGCCATGGTGATCAGTCCACCGTCACGTAGTCGGGACCGGAGTACCGGCCGGTGGTCAGCTTCTGGCGCTGCATCAGCAGGTCGTTCAGCAGGCTGGAGGCGCCGAAGCGGAACCAGTGCGGGGTCAGCCAGTCGTCGCCGAGCGTCTCGTTGACCATCACCAGGTACTTCATGGCGTCCTTGGTGGTCTTGATGCCGCCGGCCGGCTTCACGCCGACCTGCACGCCGGTGGCCGCGCGGAAGTCGCGGACGGCCTCCAGCATCAGCAGGGTCACCGGCGGGGTCGCGTTCACGGCGACCTTGCCGGTGGAGGTCTTGATGAAGTCGGCGCCGGCCAGCATCGCCAGCCAGGAGGCGCGGCGCACGTTGTCGTACGTCTGCAGCTCGCCGGTCTCGAAGATCACCTTGAGGTGCGCGGAGGTGCCGTCGGGGCGCTTGCACGCCTCCTTCACGGCGGTGATCTCCTGGAAGACGTCGAGGTAGCGGCCGGAGAGGAAGGCGCCCCGGTCGATCACCATGTCGATCTCGTCGGCGCCGGCGGCCACCGCGTCGGCGGTGTCGGCGAGCTTGACCGGCAGGGCGGCGCGGCCGGCCGGGAAGGCGGTGGCCACCGAGGCCACCTGGATGTCGGTGCCGCGCAGGGCGTCCTTCGCGGTGGCGACCATGTCCGGATAGACGCAGATCGCCGCGACCTGCGGGGCGGTCGGGTCGGACGGATCGGGGGTGCGGCCCTTGGTGCAGAGCGAGCGCACCTTGCCGACCGTGTCCGCGCCTTCCAGCGTGGTCAGGTCGATCATCGAGATCGCCAGGTCGATGGCGTACGCCTTCGCCGTGGTCTTGATCGAACGGGTGCCGAGGGCGGCGGCGCGGGCCTCCAGGCCGACCTGGTCGACACCGGGCAGGCCGTGCAGGAAGCGGCGGAGCGAGGCCTCGGACGCCGCGACGTCCGCGAGACCTCCGCCCGCAGCGCTGAGGGCGTTGGCTGCAAGAGTGGACATAGTCACCAGACCAGCATATCTACGCGCGTAGCGATCCGCTAGGGGGGTCGGGTTTCGATGCCGGACCGAGACGCGCCCCGATTCCGGCCGCGATCGACGGCCCGAACGCGGTGCACCGCGGGGCTCCGTCAGCCTGCCCCGTGCCGTTCCAGGACCTCCCGCGTCGCCCGGGCCAACTGCCCCGGGCTCGGCAGCAGTGGCCGCAGCTCGGCGGGCAGCGTGCGGTACGTCGTCACCGCCATCGGCCGGCTGCTGCTGCGCAGCGCGTACTGCACGACGTTCCTCGCGTGGTGCACCGGCACGTTGCGGGACCGGTCGTGCTGCGCGGCCTGCCGGGCGTAGAAGTCCCTGGCCGGACGGTCGAGGAGGGGCGAGGAGGGTGCGGGCGCCGGTGCCCCCGGGCGAGGGGGGGGGCGGGCGCGGGGGGGGGGGGGGGGGGCGGGGGGGGGGGGGGCTGGGCCGCGGCGAGTGCAGAGAGCGCCCGGCGCGGCGCGGGGGGGGGGGGGCGGCCGGCGCGGGGGGGTTTCTCCCCCCGGGGCGGGCGTGTGTGGGGGGGGGGGGGGGGGGGGGGGGGCGGGGCCCCCGGGGGTTTGCCGCCGCGGGCGGCGCCCAAATCGGCTCCGGCCGGCTCCTGGGAGGTCGGCCGACGAATCTGTGCAGCAGCCTGCCGCACACATCCGTTGGGGCCGCCCGCGGCCGGCTGCTGCGTGCGCCGGGGAGAATGCTCGGGTGACCGCCGACGCAGACGACCAGCCCGCCCCGCGGAAGAAGACCGGCCGCCGTCCCGGCAGTGCCGACACCCGGCGCACGGTGCTGGAGGCGGCGCGCGCCGAGTTCGCCGCGCGGGGGTACCAGAAGGCGAGCATGCGGGCGATCGCGCGGGCCGCCGGGGTGGACGCCGCGCTGCTGCACCACTACTTCGGCAGCAAGGACCGGCTCTTCCTGGCCGCGCTGGAGTTCCCGGTCGACCCGCAGCTGGTGGTCGAGCGGATCCTCACCGGCGACCCGGACGCGGTCGGCGAGCGGGTGGCCGGCTTCGTGCTCGCGCTCTGGGAGGAGCCGACCGTCCGGGACCGGCTGCTCGCGCTGCTGCGCACCGCCGCCGCCTCGGAAGAGGTGGCGGCCCTGATGCGGGGCTTCATGGTGACCGAGCTGGTCTCCCGGGTGGCCGACGGGCTCGGGGTGCCGCAGCCGGAGCTCCGGGTGGAGCTGGTGATGTCGCAGATCCTCGGGCTGGCGATGGCCCGGTACGTGATCCGGGTGGAGCCGCTGGCCTCGGCACCGGCGGAGGAGCTGCTGCCGCTGCTGGCCCGGGCGGTGCAGACCCATCTGACCGCAGGCTGACCGGGCGGAACTCCCGGCGCGCCGCCTCCCGAATCCGGGTGCGCCGCCCCTTGACGGCCGCGGTGCCGCGCTGGAAACTCATCGCATGATGAATTCCTCGGCGGGGACCGCCCCCGCGATCCGGGTCCGGGCGCTGAACGTCGTCCGCGGCGGCCGCCCCGTCCTGCACGACCTCGACCTCGACGTGCCGCGCGGCTCGGTCACCGGCCTGCTCGGCCCCAGTGGCTGCGGCAAGACCACGCTGCTGCGCGCCGTCGTCGGGGTGCAGCGGATCGCCGGCGGCGAGGTCGAGGTGCTCGGCCGGCCCGCCGGATCGGCCGAGCTGCGCGAGCGGGTCGGCTACGTCACCCAGGCGCCGTCGGTCTACGGCGACCTCACCGTCGCCGAGAACCTCGACTACTTCGCCGCCGTGCTCGGCGCACCGGCCGGCGACCCGGCCCGGGTGATCGCGCAGGTCGGCCTGGCCGGCCACGAGCACGACACCGCCGCCCGCCTCTCCGGCGGCCAGCGGGCCCGGGTCTCGCTCGCCGCGGCCCTGCTCGGCGCCCCCGAGCTGCTGATCCTGGACGAGCCCACGGTCGGCCTCGACCCGGTGCTCCGCCAGGACCTCTGGGGGCTGTTCCGTCGGCTGGCCGACGGCGGCGCCACCCTGCTGGTCTCCAGCCACGTCATGGACGAGGCCACCCGCTGCGACCGGCTGCTGCTGATGCGCGAGGGCCGGCTGCTCGCCCACGACACCCCGGACGCCCTGCTCGCCGCCACCGGCGCCGCCGACATCGACAGCGCCTTCCTGACCCTGGTCGCCGCCGGCGCCGTCCCCGAGGGGAGCACCCGATGAACCTCCGCCGCACCCTCGCCACCGCCCGCCGGGTCCTCGCCCAGCTGCGCCACGACCCGCGCACCGTCGCGCTGCTGCTGGTCGTCCCGTGCGTGCTGCTCACCCTGCTGAAGTACATGTTCGACGGGCAGCCGCAGACCTTCGACCGGATCGGGCCGGCCCTGCTCGGGATCTTCCCGCTCATGGTGATGTTCCTGGTCACCTCGGTCGCCATGCTCCGCGAGCGCACCAGCGGCACGCTGGAGCGGCTGCTCACCATGCCGCTCGGCAAGCTGGACCTGCTGCTCGGCTACGCCCTGGCGTTCGGCCTGGTCGCGCTCGTCCAGGCGGCGCTGGCCTCCGCGCTCACCATCGGCCTGCTCGGCCTGAACGTCGCCGGACCGACCTGGCTGCTGTTCGCGGTGGCGGTCGGCGACGGCCTGCTCGGCATGGCCCTCGGCCTGCTGGTCTCCGCCTTCGCCGCGACCGAGTTCCAGGCGGTGCAGTTCCTCCCCGCGGTGCTGTTGCCGCAGTTCCTGCTCTGCGGGCTGTTCGTGCCGCGCGAGCGGATGGCGGACGTGCTGCGCTGGGCCTCCGACGTCCTGCCGCTGTCGTACGCGGTGGACGCGATGACCCGGCTGACCGTGGACACCGGCGTCGGCACCGAGGTGGTCCGGGACCTCGCGGTGATCGCCGGATCGGCCCTGCTCGCCCTCGGCCTCGGCGCCGCCACGCTGCGCCGCCGCACCGGCTGACGGGGCGTCGGCCCCGCCGCCCGGCGGGCCCGCGGCCACCTCGGCCGCCGGCCCGGGGCCGCGGGGCGCCCCCCGCGGGGGGGGGGCGCGCCGGCCCCCCCCCCCCCCCCCCCCCCCCGCCCCCCCCGCGCGCCCCGCCCCGCCGGGGGGGGGCGGGGCGCCCCCGCGGGCGGGGCGGCCCGCGCCCCCCGCCGCCCCCGCCCCCCCCGGGCCGTTCCCCGCTGCCGGGGGCCGTCCCGGGCGCACCCCGGTCCCGCCACCGGTCCGAGGCCGGGGCCGCGCCGTCCGGCAGGCCCGGCCCCGAACCGGCGCAGCGCCGAACACCTGCGGCCGGGACCTGTGGGAAAGATGTGATGCAGCTCAACGGGGCGGGCGCCGGATCTGCGGCACAATCGTCCCCATGACCGATTCCGACGGCGCGCCCGACCCGGGCCCCGCCGCCCCCGAGCCGACGTACGCCGACCGAATCTACCGCTCCGGCCCCGGCATCATCTCCGGCATCCTGCTGCTGGCCGTCGCGGCCTGGCTGATCGGCGACGCCGTGATCAGCGGCACCGGCCGCACCCCGTGGGTGGCGCTGGCCGCCGCCCCGGTCTTCGCCTTCCCGGTGATCGCCTACACGCTGCGGCCCGCCGTCTACGCCAACGACCGGCGGCTGCTGGTCCGCAACCCGCTGCGCACGGTCCTCGCGCCGTGGGCCGCGGTGGAGGGGCTGAAGGCGGGCTACTCGGTGGAGCTGTTCGCCGGCGGCAGCAAGTACCAGGTGTGGGCGGTCCCGGTGTCGATCCGCCAGCGCAAGACCGCGGGCCGCCGCGCCGCGCGGGCCAGGGCGGCGGGGGAGCCGGAGGCGCGGCTGCGGCCGGGCCAGCCCGACCCGACGCGGGCCTGGTCCGACCAGGTCGTCGCGGAGCTCCAGGAGATGGCCGAGCGCCACGGTGCGAGCCCGGCGGCCGCCGGTTCGGTGTCGGTCAGCTGGTGCTGGTGGGTGATCGCGCCGACCCTGGCCGGCCTGGCCGCGCTGGTCACCCTGATCGTCACCGGCTGAGCAGGCCTCCGCCGCAGCGCCGGCCGAGCCGGCCGGTGCGGCCGCACACCCGCGCAGCACCGCGCACGCGAAGGGCCCCGCCCCCCGGATC
>NZ_JBHWBW010000393.1:0-7493 GCF_042735675.1 Kitasatospora sp. NPDC059571 | reverse complement strand
GTATAAGAGACAGGGTGGTCGGCAACCTCCCCGACCACCCGCCGAAACACCGCCGTCGGCCGCCCGCGCCGCCGCGGGGCCCGCAGGTCAGACGCTGAGGCGGCGCAGCACCTCGGCGTGCAGCACCCCGTTGCTGGCCACCGCGTCCGCGCCGTTCGGCCCGTCGACGCCGTCCAGCCCGGTGAACCGGCCGCCGGCCTCCTGCACCACGATGCACGGCGCGGCCATGTCCCACAGGCTCAGCTCCGGCTCGGCGGCGATGTCCGCGGAGCCCTCGGCGACCATCATGTACGACCAGAAGTCGCCGTAGGCCCGGGTGCGCCAGCAGGCCCGGGTGAGGTCGAGGAAGGGGTCGAGCCGGCCGCGCTCCTCCCAGCCGGTCAGCGAGGAGTACGTGAAGGACGCGTCCTCGATCCGCTGGACCTGGGAGACCTGGATCCGGGAGGCCTTGGCGAGGCTGCGGCCCGCGTACGCGCCCAGGTCGCGGGCGGCCCACCAGCGCCGGTTCAGCGCGGGCGCCGAGACGATGCCGACGACCGGCCGGAGCTCGCCGTCGATGCCCTCCTCCAGCAGCGCGATCAGGGTCGCCCAGACCGGCACGCCGCGGACGTAGTTCTTGGTGCCGTCGATCGGGTCGACGACCCAGCGGCGCGGGCCCGAGCCCTGCAGGCCGTACTCCTCGCCCATCACCGCGTCGCGCGGGCGGGCCCGCTGCAGCACGCTCCGCACGAGCTCCTCGGCCGCCTTGTCGGCGTCGCTCACCGGCGTGAGGTCCGGCTTGGTCTCGACCTTGAGGTCCAGCGCCTTGAAGCGCTCCATGGTGACCGAGTCGGCCGAGTCGGCGAGGACGTGGGCGAGTCGGAGATCGTCGTGATAATCGGCCATACCGGAAACCCTAGCGATCCACCGGCTCTCCGTGCGGGAGGGCTCGCACAGCGGACGGAACGGGCGGGCCGATCAGTGCCCGCTCCCGCTGAGCTGGAGGCCGACCACACCGGCGATGACCAGGCTGATCGACACCAGCTTCAGGGCGCTGCTGGACTCTTCGAGGAAGACCATGCCGTAGACCGCGGTGCCGGCCGCGCCGATGCCCGTCCAGACCGCGTACGCGGAGCCGACCGGCAGCGACTTGAGCGAGAGCGTCAGCAGGCCGAAGCTGCCGAGCGCGAAGGCGCAGAAGCTGATGGTGGGCCAGAGCCGGGTGAAGCCCTGGCTCAGCTTGAGGTTGATCGCGAAGCCGGTCTCCAGCAGACCGGCGAGGATCACCAGCGCCCATGCCATCCGTCTGACTCCTTGTCGCGGGGCGGTCCTACCCTCCTATGATCGCCAGCCCACGCCGATCCGACACCTGCGGCACACCCGTGTCGGCGGCCGACCGGCGGTGTCTCAGTCCCCCTCACGGGTGTCGCGGCTGGCCAGCAGCCGGCGCAGCGAGTACAGCCGGGCCTGTTCGGCGTGGCCGTCGGCGACCCAGGCGTCCAGCGCGCAGTCCGGCTCGTCGTGGCTGCACGCGCGCGGGCAGCCCTCGGTGCCGGGCTCCAGGTCGGGGAAGGCGTGGATGACCCGGGACGGGTCGATGTGGGACAGCCCGAAGGACCGGAAGCCGGGGGTGTCGATCACCCAGCCCGGGTCCAGGGCCTTCTTCGAACCGGGCTTGGCGCCCGGGGGCGGCGGCAGCCGCAGCGCCAGGGCGGAGACCGTGGTGTGCCGTCCGCGGCCGGTCACCGCGTTCACGTGCCCGGTGGTCCGCTGCCGCTCCGGCACCAGCGCGTTGACCAGCGTCGTCTTGCCGACGCCGGAGTGCCCGATGAAGACCGTCGACAGCCCGCGCAGGTGCGCCCGCACGGCCTCGGCGCCGGCCGACGCCAGCTCGTCCCGGCGGGTCACCACGTAGGAGATGCCGAGCGGCGCGTACGCCTCCAGCAGCGGCTCGGCCGACGCCAGGTCGGACTTGGTCAGCACCAGCAGCGGCTCCATCCCGGCGTCGTACGCCGCCACCAGGCAGCGGTCGATCAGCCGGGGCCGGGGCTCCGGGTCGGCCAGCGCGGTGACGATCGCCAGCTGCTCGGCGTTGGCGACCACGATCCGCTCGTACGGGTCGTCGTCGTCCGCGGTGCGCCGCAGCACCGAGCTGCGCTCGGCGACCCGCACGATCCGGGCCAGGGTGTCCGGCTCGCCGGACAGGTCGCCGACCACGTCGACGAGGTCGCCGACGACGACGCCCTTGCGGCCCAGCTCGCGGGCCTTCATGGCGACGACCTCGCGCTCCTTCTTCGTCCCGGCGTCGACCAGGCAGGTCAGCCGCCCGCGGTCGACGGTGAGGATCATCGCCTCGGCGGCGTCCTCGTGCTTGGGCCGGATCCGGGTCCGGGGCCGGGAGCCCCGGCGGGCCGGGCGGTTGCGGATGTCGTCCTCGTCGGCGTCCTTGCCGTAGCGGCGCATGGTGATCCGCCCCGTCAGCCCTGGCCGAGGAGGTCGGCCCACATCCTGGGGAAGTCCGGCAGGGTCTTGGCGGTGGTCGCCACGTTCTCCACCTCGACGCCGTCCACGGCCAGGCCGATCACCGCGGCCGCGGTGGCCAGCCGGTGGTCCTCGTAGGTGTGGAAGACGCCGCCGTGCAGCGGGCGCGGCCGGATCCGCAGGCCGTCCTCGGTCTCCGAGACGTCGCCGCCCAGGTCGTTGATCTCCTTGGCGAGCGCGGCGAGCCGGTCGGTCTCGTGCAGCCGCAGGTGGGCGATGCCGTACAGGTGCGACTCGGAGTCGGCCAGCGCCGCGACCGCGGCGATCACCGGGGTCAGCTCGCCGACGTCGTGCAGGTCGGCCTCGATGCCGTGGATCTTGCCGGTGCCGGTGAACTCCAGGCCCTCGTCGGTGAACCGGCAGGCGCCGCCCATCTGCGTGTAGATCTCGCGCAGCTGGTCGCCCGGCTGGTAGGTGTGCTTCGGCCAGTCGCGGACGGTGACCCGGCCGCCGGTGACCAGCGCCGCGGCGAAGAACGGCGCGGCGTTGGAGAGGTCGGGCTCCACCACCAGGTCGCGTCCGATCAGGGCGCCCGGGGTGACCCGCCAGATGTCCTTCTCGCCGCCGTCCTCGGGCGCGTCGACCTGGCCGCCGGCCTTGCGGACCATGTCCACCGTCATCCGGATGTGCGGCAGCGAGGGCACCGCGCCGCCGACGTTCCGGATCTCCACGCCGTTGTTGTAGCGGGCGCCGGAGAGCAGCAGGGCGGAGATGAACTGGGAGGACGAGGAGGCGTCCACGTCGACCGCGCCGCCGTCCACCGCACCGGTGCCGTGCACGGTCAGCGGGAAGCCGCCGCGGCCGCCGTCGTCGATCCGGGCGCCGAGCGCGCGCAGCGCGTCGATCACGCCGTGCTGGGGCCGCTCGTAGCAGCGCGGGTCGCCGTCGAAGTGGACCGGGCCGTCGGCGAGCGCCGCCAGCGGCGGCAGGAAGCGCATGACCGTGCCGGCGTTGCCCACGTCGACCTGGGCCGGGCCGTGCAGCTGCGCGGCCGGGATGACCCGCCAGGCCTCGCCGCCGCCGGTGCCGCCGCTGGCCTCGTTGACCGTCTCCTCGATGGTGACGCCGAGCGCCCGCAGGCCGTCCGCCATGAGCTGGGAGTCGCGGCTGCGCAGCGGGCGGCGGACCCAGCCGGGCCCGTCGGCGAGCGCGGCCAGGATCAGCGCGCGGTTGGTCGCCGACTTGGAGCCGGGGATGGTCACGGTCGCGTCCACGGCGGCGGTGGCGACGGGGGCGGGCCACAGGGCATCGGTCATGCGCCAAGTCTAGGGGCCCGCCGCGCCGCGGCCCGGCGCGCATTCGAATGGCGGACGGGGGTGCTGCACACCTTCGGTGCCGCCGCCGTGCGGGCGGCGTGCGGGCGGTGTGGACGCGCACCGTCCGCCGGACGGCGCTCGGCTAGATGGTCCGCCAGTGCAGCAGCCAGGAGCCGCCGGCCAGCAGGCAGGCGAGGGCCACCACGAGGAAGAGCGTCACCCAGAGCACCGCGCCGACCCCGGTGAGGCCGGCCAGCTGGTCCGCGTCGGACTCCGGCGCCCGCCCGGAGCGGCGCATCTGCTGCAGCTCGACCACCGGCCGCACCCCGGCCAGCAGCAGGAACCAGACCCCCAGGTAGGCGAAGCAGGCCTGCACCTGGTCGCTGCCGTACCAGGAGACCAGCGCGAACGCCGCGCCGGTGACCAGCACGGCCAGCACACCGAAGGCGTTGCGGATCCGCAGCAGCATCCCGGCCAGCAGGACGACGGCGATCCACAGGAACTGGCCGGTCAGCCCGGCGGCGAGCAGCGCGGCCCCGCCCAGGCCGAGCAGCGGCGGGGCGGTGTAGCCGGCCGCGGCGGTGAGGATCATCCCCGGCCCGCTCGGCCGCCCGTACGAGAGCGTCAGCCCCGAGGTGTCGGAGTGCAGCCGGATCCCGGACAGCCGCCGCCGGGTGAGCAGCGCCGCCAGGCCGTGCCCGCCCTCGTGGGCGATGGTGACCACCGTGCGGCTGACCCGCCACAGCGGCCGGACGGCGATCGCCAGCAGGGCCGCGGCGGCGGTCGCCAGGACCAGCCAGCCCGGCGGGTCCGGCCGGGTGGCGGTCAGCTGCTGCCAGACCTGCGCGGTGTCCATGTGCGCCCTGCCTTCCGTCCCGGTGCCGGTCCGGCAGCCTCCCATGAACGGACGCCCGGACGGTAGCGCCCGGTTTCGATCCGCGGGACACCCGTCCGGCCCCGGGCGGCGCATGGCAGGCTGGCCGGCATGTGCGGACGTTTCGCCTCCAGCAGCCGGCCAGAGGACATCGTCGAGGTGTTCGGGGTCGAGCAGTGGGACCCGGCCGAGACGATCGCCCCGAGCTGGAACGTCGCCCCCACCGACCCGGCGTACGCGGTGCTCGACCGCGTCCCCCGCGGCGGGACGGCGCCGGTGCGCCAGCTGCGGGTGCTGCGCTGGGGGCTCGTCCCGGCCTGGGCGAGGTCCCCGGAGGGCGCGGTCAAGATGATCAACGCCCGGGCCGACACCGTGCACGAGAAGCCCGCCTACCGGCAGGCCTTCGCCTCCCGGCGCTGCCTGCTGCCGGTCGACGGCTACTACGAGTGGCAGAGCGCCACCGCCGCGGGCCGCCGGGCCGGCAAGCAGCCGTACTTCGTCTCCCGCGCCGACGGCGGCCCGCTCGCGCTGGCCGGCCTGTACGAGTTCTGGCGCGACCGCGCGCTGCCGCCGGACCACCCGGACGCCTGGCGGGTGACCTGCACCGTGGTCACCACCGAGGCGGAGCCGCTGCTCGCCCCGATCCACGAGCGGATGCCGCTCTTCCTCGACCCGGGGGCCTTCGACGCCTGGCTCGACCCCGCGCTCGACGACCCGCGGGCGCTGCGCGCCCTGCTCGTCCCGCCGCCGCCCGGCGCCCTGCGGGTCCACCCGGTGGGCGAGGCCGTCGGCAGCATCCGCAACAACCGCCCGGAGCTCGTCCGGGAGCTGACCGACGAGGACCGCACCACGCTGTTCTGACCCCCGCCGCGGCCCCGGCCGGCCCCGGCCTGCCGGGGCAGGGCCGCCCGCCCCGATACGCTCGCGGCATGCAGAAGCTGGTACCGACGCCGGTCGGCGACGCACGGGTGACGCTCCACGAGGCGGACGGGGCCACGGCCCTGCTGGCGCTCGGGCACGGGGCCGGCGGCGGGATCGAGGCGCGGGACCTGCAGGCGCTCGCCGCCGCCCTGCCGCCGCGGGGCGTCTCGGTGGCCCTGGTGGAGCAGCCGTGGCGGGTGGCCGGCAAGCGGCTCGGCCCGGCGCCCGCGACCCTGGACCGGGCCTGGCTGCCCGTGATGGCCGAGCTGGCCGGCCAGGGGCTGCCGCTGGTGGCCGGCGGCCGCAGCGCGGGCGCCCGGGTCGCCTGCCGGACGGGCGCGGCCACGGGTGCGGTCGCGGTGCTGGCGCTGGCCTTCCCGCTGCACCCGCCGGGCCGGCCTGAGAAGAGCCGGGCCGCGGAACTGCTGGACACCGCGCTGCCCACCCTGGTGGTGCAGGGCGGTGCGGACACCTTCGGCACCCCGGCCGAGTTCCCCGACCTGCCGGCCGGCCACCGGCTGGTGGAGATCCCGCAGGCCGGCCACGGCTTCGCGGTGCCCAAGCGCGCGCCGGTCGGCCAGGACGCGGCGCTGGCCGTCCTGACGGACGCCGTCGCCGACTGGCTCGCCGCACTGCCGCCGATCGGTTGACGGCGGCGGGAATGCGCGGCGGGCCGGCTCGGTTGACACGGTCGTCAGCACAGTCCTGGTGGAAAGGCAGCGCCCATGGGTTCGATCGCGTGCCCCGAACGACCAGAGGAGAGGGCGGCGCAGAACGACTTCGTGCCCGACTGGTCGCAGTGGCTTGTCGCGGGCGAGAAGCCGGTGGGCCCGATATCCTCCATCTCGGGTCGGCCCGCCGTGGGCCGTGGCCGCAGTACCGAGGAGGTGGGTCCGGTCGTCGGGACCGAGGACGAGGCCGTTTCTGGTGGCGGGATGCCCGGGGACGCGCCCCTCACGGGTGACGAGCTGGCCGAGGCGATCGGCGAGGACACCTTCCGCGTGTCCGCGGACGAGAGCGAGGACGCCAGGCGCGAGCGCTTCGAGCGCGACGCGCTGGCCTTCCTGGATCCGATGTACTCGGCGGCGCTGCGGATGACCCGCAACCCCGCCGATGCCGAGGACCTCCTCCAGGAGGCGTTCGCCAAGGCGTACGCGTCGTTCCACCAGTTCCGCGAGGGCACCAACCTCAAGGCCTGGCTGTACCGCATCCTCACCAACACGTTCATCAACTCGTACCGCAAGAAGCAGCGCGAGCCCCAGCGCACCGCGGCCGAGGAGATCGAGGACTGGCAGCTGGCCCGGGCGGAGTCGCACATGTCGACCGGCCTGCGGTCGGCCGAGGCGCAGGCGCTCGACCACCTGCCCGACAGCGACGTCAAGGACGCCCTCCAGGCGATCCCGGAGGAATTCCGGATCGCGGTGTATCTCGCGGACGTCGAGGGCTTTGCGTACAAGGAGATCGCGGACATCATGGGTACACCCATCGGTACGGTGATGTCCCGGCTGCACCGTGGCCGCCGCCAGTTGCGCGGCATGCTGGAGGACTACGCCCGTGAGCGCGGGCTGGTTCCGGCGGGCAGCGGTGCAGGGCAGGAAGCGAAGGGCGCGGGCTCATGAGCTGCGGCGATCCGCACGAGACCGAGTGTGGCGAGGTCCTCGACCACCTCTACGAATTCCTCGACAACGAGATGGCCGAGGGCGACTGCGCCAAGCTGCGCGTGCACTTCGAGGAGTGCTCGCCGTGCCTGGAGAAGTACGGGCTCGAACAGGCCATCAAGGCGCTGATCAAGCGCTCGTGCGGGTGCGACGACACCCCGGTCGATCTGCGGACGAAGGTGCTGGCCCGGTTGAACAAGATCCGCGCGGGCACACGCGCCCCCCCAGGGTATGCCGGAGCGGGGGCCCGGCACAGCGCCCCCG
>NZ_JBHWBW010000392.1:0-7502 GCF_042735675.1 Kitasatospora sp. NPDC059571 | reverse complement strand
GGCCGTCCATTCACCGGGTCACGGCTTGATACGGACGATCTGCGGGTCGTGGTCGCTGGCCTGCGACGCGAACTCGCTGTTGATGTGGACCACGTCGTAGTCGACGTGCTGGCGCTTCAGTCCGGCGCTGACCAGGATGTGGTCGAGCACCTGCGAGTTGCCCTGGTAGACGTAGGAGTACCGCTCCCAGAAAGGGAGTTCGTTGACCAGGTCGCGCAGCACGCCACCGGAGGTCAGGGTGCTCAGGGCCGGCGAGAACTGGTAGTCGTTGAAGTCGCCGAGCGAGACGATCCGGGCGTCCGGGTCGGCCGCGAGCAGCTTCTCGACGAACGCGTGCTCCACGCCGGCCTGCTGGACGCGCTGCACCTCGGAGCTGCGGGTCGGGGCCTGGAAGCGGCTGTCGAGGCCCTGGTCGCCGCCCTTGCTGTTGAGGTGGTTGGCGATGACGAAGAGCTTCTTGCCCTTGAACTCGAACTGGCCGACCAGCGGCTTGCGGCTGGTGGTCCAGGCCGCGTTGTTCGGGTCGATGCGGCCGGGCGAGGCGGTCAGCGAAGTCTGCTTGCCGGTGCCGGTGACGTCCACCGCGGTGGTGGAGTCGCCCCCCGGGATGTCGGTGAAGGAGATCCGGGCCGGGTTGAAGAGGAAGACCTGGCGGATGTTGCCGCCGGGCTCGCCGCCGTCCTTGCCGTCCACCGGGTTGATCGAGCGCCACTCGTACGCCGGGCCGCCGGCCGCCTTGATGGCGTCGATGAACTTGGCGACCGTGGCCGAGGCGTCCACCGTGCCGTCGTTGACGGCGCCGTTGTTGTCCTGGATCTCCTCCAGCGCGACCACGTCGGGCGAGCGGAGGTTGGTGACGATGCCCTGGGCGAGCTGGGCGAACTTGGTGTCCGGGTCGGACGGGTCGAGGTTCTCCACGTTGTACGTGGCGATGGTGGCCTCGCTGGGCAGCGGGCGGGCGGTGACCTCGCGCTGCAGGTGGTTGTCCTGGACGGTGCCGATGCTGTTCGCGGCGATGGTGTAGCCGCCGAACTGGTTGTAGTCGAGCGGGCCCTCGGTGGTGCCGCGCAGCTCGTCGCCGACGTTGGCGACCGGGAAGGGCTGGTCGGCGACCGGGACGAGCGACTGGACCATGATCCGGCCGGCGTTCGGGTGGTCGTAGCCGAGGTAGACCGAGCCGCCGCGGGCGGTGCGCGGGTCGGCGCAGTCGGCGTCCACCCACAGCTCGTTGTACTTGTCGGTGGCCTGGGTGACCCGGGCGTTGTCGACCTCGACCCGCATGCCCTCCAGCGACTCGTACAGGTCGAGGGCGTAGGTCTTCGGCTGCAGGGTGAACGCCTCGACCGAGCCGCCGGCGGCGTCCGGGGCGTAGGCGGCCGGGATGGTGCGCGCGTCCAGGCGGACGGCGGCGGGCAGCGCGTTGCCGGAGGAGAGCACGGTGGTCTTCGGGCCGCTCAGCTCGGTGACGGACTGGCCGCCGCCGCTGTAGGCCGGGTAGTACTCGCTGACCTTGGCGGTGACCAGCACGGAGTCGCCGACCTTGACGGCCGGGACGGCGCTGCCGGTGAAGACGAAGATGCCCTCGCTGGTGGCGGGGTCGGCGTCCGGGTTCGGGTCCTGCATCCAGAAGCCCTTGGAGCCGTAGGTGCGCACGCCGGTGACGATGCCGGGGATGCCCGCGATGGTGGCGCCGGTCTTCGGCGACAGGCGGGTGGCGCCCTGGATGTCGTGGATCCGGACCGTGCCGGGCTCGGTCGGGCCGGTGGAGCCGCCGCCGTCGCCGGTGTCCGCGGTCTCGCCCTTGCTGTTGACCGGGGTGGGCGCGCCGGCCTTGAGGTCGGCGGCGTTGTCGTCGGTGTCGGCGAGGCCGGCCGCGCGCGCGACCGAGGCGGTGTTGCTCGCGCCCGGGGCGGAGCCGCTGCCCTCGTGGACGACGGCGGTGCCGAAGCCGACCAGGTCGCGGACCCGGCCGTCGGCGGCGCAGTCCGCGGCGGTCTTGCAGGTCAGCGGGTCGGTGCCCTGGACGAGGGCGACGGTGCCGGAGGTGGCGGAGAGCGCCAGGGTGCCGGTGGCGTCCGGGGTCGGCAGGACGACGGTGCCGCCGGTGCCGGCCGCCTCGGCGATCAGGAAGCGGCCGCCGGGGGCGACCGAGCCGGTCAGCGGGGTGACGCCCCACTGGCTGGTGGCGCCGGGGGTGCCGGAGATGTACTGGACGCTCCAGCCGTCGAGGCCGAACGCGGCACCGCCCTTGTTGGCGAGCTCGATGAAGTCGTTCTTGAGCGTCGCGCCGGAGTTGCCGCCGCCGCCGTAGACCTCGGAGATGACCGCGTCGGCGGACGGCGCGGCCACCGCGGACGGCAGCGGGACGAGGACCAGCGAGGCCGCCACGGCGGACGGCAGCAGGGTCGCGCGCAGCAGCGTTCTGCGGGAGCGGGGGGTGCGGGCGGTGGAATCGGTCACCGGGACGGGCTCCTTAATCTGCCCCGCTCCGCCCGCCGGGCGGGTGGCATGCGGGCAGCACGGGTCACCCGGTCGACGTGGGGTCGCCCGGGTGCGGTCGAGGGTGGTTCGGGGTAGCCCGCAGCGCCGCGCGGCACCAGCTACTACCCGCGTAGATCGAGGGGCCTGCAGCACCCCCGGCCGCCCAAAATACGCGCGTAGAAAATGACACGACAAGACGTCCTGCGTTAACAGTTGGTACGCCGTCAGCAAAACGGAGGGGCCGCCGCCGGATCTCTCCGGTGGCGGCCCCTCGTCGCCTGCGCCCGGCGGGCCGGCGGCGGCGGACGGTCCGTCAGTCGACCTCGGCGGCGGCCGGCTCGCGCATCGCCGCCGACCACTTCTGCTCGACCTTGCCGAACTTCCAGAACGCCAGGGCGCCGGCCCAGGTGACCACGAACAGCCCCACGATGGCGTAGCCGACCGTGTTGAGGTCGAGCGCGGCGATCCAGCCGATCGGGCCGGAGGTGATGTCCAGCTTCTCGGCCAGCAGCCCGACCAGCTCGATCACGCCGATCACCAGCGCGACCAGCACCGACAGGCCGGTCACCGTGAGGTTGTAGTAGATCTTGCGGACCGGCTTGGAGAAGGCCCACTCGTAGGCGAAGTTCATGAACGAGCCGTCGATGGTGTCCAGCAGGCTCATCCCGGCCGCGAAGAGGACCGGCAGCACCAGCAGCGCGTACCAGGGCAGCGAGAAGGCCGCGGCGCCGCCGGCCAGTACCAGCAGCGAGACCTCGGTGGCGGTGTCGAAGCCGAGGCCGAAGAGCAGGCCGACCGGGTACATGTGCCACGGCTTGGTGACGGCCCGGGTGACCCGGCCGAGGATCCGGTTGAGGAAGCCGCGGCGGTCCAGCTGCCGCTCCAGCTCCGCCTCGTCGAACTCGCCGACCCTCATCCGGCGGAACACCCTGAGGATGCCGTTGAAGGCCCCCAGGTTGATCAGGCCGATCAGCACCAGGAAGACGCCGGAGACGCTCACGCCGATCAGGCCGGTGGCGGTGTGCAGGGCGGAGTCGTCCGACTCGACCTGGCCGGCCAGCGAGCGGATGCCGAAGGCGAGCAGCGCGCAGAGGCCGAAGACGATCGAGGAGTGGCCGAGCGAGAACCAGAAGCCCACCGAGAGCGGCCGCTTGCCCTGGCCCATCAGCTTGCGGGTGGTGTTGTCGATGGCGGCGATGTGGTCGGCGTCGAAGGCGTGCCGCATACCCAGGGTGTACGCGGTCAGGCCCATGCCGGCGCCGAAGACCTGGCCGCCCACGTCGTAGTGGCGGGGGGCGACCACCGCCAGCAGGGTGAACCAGCCGACCACGTGGAGCAGCAGCACGAAGCCGGCCATGCCGGCCAGCCGGGCCCACTCGTCCCTGGTGAGCCGGTCGCGCAGGCGGCTTGGCGTTGGCATGGGGTCCTCCCCGGCGATGGACGAACGAGCTGGGACATCCTTCCCCTTATAAGTGCGTAATTGCAACTCGTACGCAACTACCCACCAGGGGCGCACCGGACCGGGCCGATGCAGCGCCGGGCGCATCCGGCGCGGGACATGACACACGACGTACGCGATCCCTTAACCTCACACGCCTTCCAAGGGCCCCCGCCCCGCGCGGATACTCGGTTCTACGCGCGAATACCAGCTGCCACCCGAGCACCCCCACGTTCACTCGACTCCCCCACGGAGGAACGGCAGATGACCGGCACTCGCACCATCCCCAGCAGAGCAGCCCTGGCCGTCGCGGCGGCCGCGGCCGTCCTGGCCGCCACCCTGACCGGCCTGGGCGCACCCGCCCCGGCGGCCGCCGCCACCCCGCACCGGGTCCTGTTCGACAACACCAAGGCCGAGACGGCCGGCAACGCCGACTGGATCATCAGCACCAGCCAGCCCGATCCGCTCGCCCAGAACGCCAACCCCAGCACCGAGAAGAGCTGGACGGGTGCGCTCTCGGCCTGGGGCGTCGCGCTCCAGCGCACCGGCGCCTACAGCCTGAAGACGCTGCCGGCCGGCTCCACCATCACCTACGGCACCGGCGGCGCGCTCGACCTCGCCAACTTCGACACCTTCGTGCTGCCCGAGCCGAACGTGCGGCTCTCCACCGCCGAGAAGACCGCGGTGATGTCGTTCGTCCAGCACGGCGGCGGGCTGTTCCTGATCTCCGACCACACCAACAGCGACCGCAACAACGACGGCTGGGACTCCCCGAAGATCATCAACGACCTGCTGACCGGCAACGGCGTCGACAACACCGACCCGTTCGGCTTCTCGGTCGACCTGCTGAACATCACCACCGACAACCCGCAGGCGATCAGCGACGCGAGCAACCCGGTGCTGCACGGCTCGTTCGGCCCGGTCACCGGCTCCATCCTGCGCAACGGCACCACCTTCACCCTCAACCCGGCCGACAACCCGGCCGTCAAGGGCCTGGTCTACCGCACCGGATACAGCGGCAACACCGGCGCGTTCTTCGTGACCAGCACCTTCGGCAGCGGCCGGGTCGCGATCTGGGGCGACAGCTCCACCGTCGACGACGGCACCGGCCAGAGCGGCAACACCCTGTACAACGGCTGGAACGACCCGGCCGGCACCGACGCCGCGCTCGCCCTCAACGCCACCGAGTGGCTGGCCTCCGGCAGCAGCTCCGGCTCCGGCAGCGTCGCCCTCAGCAACCCCGGCAGCCGGACCGCCAACGTCGGCACCGCCACCAGCCTCCAGCTGTCCGCCACCGACACCGCGGGCGGCACCCTCACGTACGGCGCGAGCGGCCTGCCCGCCGGCCTGTCGGTCAACTCCGCCACCGGCCTGATCAGCGGCACACCGACCACCGCCGGGACGTACCAGGTCACCGCCACCGCGACCGACTCCACCGGACCGTCCGCCACCGCCTCCTTCACCTGGACCGTCAGCGGCGCCGGCGGCGGCTGCACCGCCGCCCAGCTGCTCGCCAACCCGGGCTTCGAGGCCGGCTCCACCGCCTCCTGGACCGAGACCAACTCCGGCGGCTCCAGCACCATCAACAGCAGCTCGAGCGAGCCCCCGCACTCCGGCAGCTACGACGCCTGGCTGGACGGCTACGGCACCACCAACACCGACACCCTCGCCCAGACCGTCACCCTGCCGACCGGCTGCTCCGCCTACAACTTCGGCTTCTGGCTGCACATCGACACCGCCGGCTCGGGCACGACCGTCTTCGACACCCTCAAGGTCCAGGTGCTCAACAGCTCCGGCACGGTTCTCTCCACCCTCGCCACGTACTCCAACACCGATGCCGCCTCCGGCTACCAGCAGCACACCTTCAACCTGGCCCCCTACGCCGGGCAGACGGTGACGCTCAAGTTCACCGGTGCGGAGGACTACACCAAGCAGACCTCCTTCGTCCTGGACGACGCGGCGGTCAACGTCTCCTGACCCCGGCTCGCCGCCCGACGGCACCGGTGCCCCTCGTCCGCCGGCGGGGGGCACCGGGCTGTCACCGCGCTTGCACGGGCTACCGGCCCGTCCGCGTGATGGTGGCCGTCAGGTCGCCGCGGGGCCGGACGACGATCCCGAAATCGGCGTCGGCATCGGCGGGCGGGTGGTGCAGCCGTACCGTGAAGGCGGGCAGCAGCCGCTCCAGCAGGGCGGTGGTCTCCAGGACGGTGAACCGGGCGCCGAGACAGGCGCGCGGACCGAGCCCGAACGGGTAGTAGCCGCCGGGCACCGGGCGGTGCGCGGGATCGAGGAAGCGGTCCGGACGGAACTGCTCGGGCCCGGGCCAGACCGCCGGATCACGGTGGGTGAGGTACGGGCAGACGAGCACCGTGCTGCCGGCCTCGATCCGCAGGCCGCCGATCTCGTCGTCCTCGGTCGCGTACCGGGGCATGAACCACGCCGCCGGATAGAGCCGGAGGGTCTCGCTCACCAGTGCCCTGATGGCCGCTGTCCGGGCCGGGGAGCCGGCCGGGCCCGCGTCCAGGGCCCGGGTGCACCACTCGGGACGGCGGTCCAGCAGCAGGTGGAGCCAGGTGAGGGTGGTCGCGGTGGTCTCGTGGCCCGCGATGAGCAGCGTGACCAGTTCGTCGCGGACGAGCCGGTCGGTGTACTGCGGGTGTTCGGCGGCGGCGTCCAGCAGCACGTGGAGCAGCCCGCGGCCGTGCGGTCCGGCCCGGCCGCTCCGGGCGGCGGCGATGGCCGCGGCGGCGATGGCGTCGATCCGTGCGAGGTCGGCGGCGAAGCCCGGCGGGAGCTCGGTGTTCGAGGCGGCGGGCGAGGTCGGGAGGGCGGCGACGGCGGAGGCGCAGGCGGCGTGCAGGTCGCGGGCGGTGTCCTCGTCCAGCGGGTGCCCGGTGAGCGCGCGCCAGATGGTGTCGAGGGTGAAGAACTGCATGTCCGCACCCAGGTCGCGGTCCTGCCCGCGATCGGCGGCCGCCCGCCAGCGGTCCGTCAGCCGGTCGGCCGCTGCCGCGATCGACGGCGTGAACTGCTCGATGCCGTGCCCGGCGAACCGGGCCTGGAGGATGCGGCGCTGGGTGCGCCACTGCTCGCCCTCGGCGGCCAGCAGCCCGTCGCCGATCAGCGCCCGCGCCCGGTGGGACCGTTTGACGTAGCGGTCGGGGTGCCGGGTCAGGACGTGCCGGACGGCGTCCGGCGCGGTGACCAGGACGAGACTGCGGGAGCCTGCCACGGCCGCGGCGATCGGGCCGAGGCGGCGGAGGCGCAGCACCAGGTCGATCATCTCGCCCCCGTTCTCCTGCCAGCGCCCGACCTCTGCCGGGTCGAGCCGCGGGGGAACGGGCGCGGGATCCCGGGCGTGAGCGGGGACGGAAACGGGAGCGGGGACGGGTGACCGGGTGTCGGACCGGTCGTCGGGGCGGGCGAGGCTCACGGCGGTTCTCCCGGCTCACGTGACGGCGCGTCGGTGCGGACCGTCGCCAAGGATAGCCCTCCGTGACCGTCGGCCGGCACGAGTTGCCGGGTCCGGCCTCCCGGTCGTGGCACCGGACCGGCCCGGCCCGTACCCGGCGGGGTACGGGCC
>NZ_JBHWBW010000391.1:0-7503 GCF_042735675.1 Kitasatospora sp. NPDC059571 | reverse complement strand
CCGGAGGTGGCGCCGGCCGCCCTCCGGCGTTCCCCCGGTGTCCTACCGGTGCACCACCGGTGCTCCACCGGTGTTCACCCGCATTCGGGCGCCCGAGCGGCCGCGCACCCCCGTTCGTTCACCGTTCACCGATGTCCGGAAAACGGTCTGTCGATCGGCCCCCTCCGTTCGCCGGTTCCGCGGCCCCCGCCGGCGTTGCGAGCATGGTGGCGCCCGGCGTTCTGACATATGCCACAAGCACATGCGACGCCGAGGATCCACCAGATCCGCTCCACCCAGGGGGGACCACCGTGTCCGACATCGGCCACAGCACCGAACTCACCCGCCGTCGCATGCTCCGGGGCGCCGGCGTCGCCCTCACCGCG
Source organism: Kitasatospora sp. NPDC059571 (assembly GCF_042735675.1). Lineage (NCBI taxonomy): Bacteria > Bacillati > Actinomycetota > Actinomycetes > Kitasatosporales > Streptomycetaceae > Kitasatospora > Kitasatospora sp. NPDC059571. The sequence continues at coordinate 7,138 of NZ_JBHWBW010000391.1, read as the reverse complement.
GCGATCGGCACCGCCGTCCTCGGCCTCACCGACCCGGCCGGGACGTCCGCCTCCGCCGCGGGCACCGAGGGCGACCAGGCCTTCGACGAGATCTACCGCGGCCGCCGCATCCAGGGCATGCCCGCGGCCGCCGGATCCGGCCACCACCACCACGGCACGGGCGATTTCACCGTCCTGATCGACGGCCGCGAACTGCACAGCATGCGCAACGCCGACGGCACCTGGATCAGCGTCATCAACCACTACCAGCCGCAGCCCACCCCGCGGGCGCTGGCCCGCGCGGCCGTCTCCGACCTGCAGGGCGCAGCCCTCGTCCCGGTCGTCTGACCGTCCTCCTGCACCGACCCACCACCCACCCACCAGGAGGACGACCCATGACGGTCCGCAAGAACCAGTCGACCCTGACGGCCGCGGAGAAGCGCGCCTTCGTCGACGCCGTGCTCCAGCTCAAGCGCTCCGGCCGGTACGACAGCTACGTCAGCACCCACAACCGCTTCATCGTCAGCGACACCGACAACGGCGAGCGCACCGGGCACCGCTCGCCGTCCTTCCTGCCCTGGCACCGGCGCTTCCTGCTCCAGTTCGAGCAGGACCTGCAGTCGGTCAACCCGTCGGTGACCCTCCCCTACTGGGACTGGACCGCCGACCGCACCACCACGGCGAGCATCTGGGGCACCGACCTGCTCGGCGGCAACGGCCGCTCCGGCGACGGCCGGGTCACCACCGGCCCGTTCGCCGGCGCCGGCGGCCAGTGGCCGATCACCGTCCGGCCGGACAGCCGCGACTACCTGCGCCGCTCGCTCGGCACCGGCGTCGCCCAGCTGCCCACCCGCGCCGAGGTGGAGTCCGTGCTGGCCGTCCGCACGTACGACGCCGCACCGTGGAACAGCTCCTCCGACGGCTTCCGCAACCAGCTGGAGGGCTGGCGCGGCGTCAACCTGCACAACCGGGTGCACGTCTGGGTCGGCGGGCTGATGGGCACCGGCATGTCCCCCAACGACCCGGTCTTCTGGCTGCACCACTGCTTCATCGACAAGCTGTGGGCCGAGTGGCAGCGCCGCCACCCCGAGCAGGGCTACCTGCCGACCGCCAGCACGCCGAACATCTGCGCCCTGAACACCCCGATGAAGCCGTGGAACGACACCACCCCGGCCGACATGCTCGACCACACCCGGCACTACACCTACGACAGCACCTTCTGAGTCCTCCCCCTCGCTGTCACGGGACGTCGTGCCCGAAGTCCGGCACGCCCGCAGGCCCGCACGCCCCTCCCCGGGCCGCGGGCCTGCGGTCGTGCGGGCCTGCGGGCCTGCGGGCCTGCGGTTATGCAGTCGTGCGGGCGTGCGGGCGTGCGGGCGTGCGGGCGTCGGAGCCTGCCGGCCGGGGGTCGCGGAGCGGGGCGCGCCGACCCGCCCGGGGGCGCCGGACGAGTGGTACGCGCACGGAGCGGTGCACGGCCGACGGCATCCGGCGGGCGCCGCCGGGTCGCGCACGGTGTCATGAGGACATGACGACACACTGGCTGATCGAGTTCACCGACGAGCTGATGCGGATCACCGACGACCTCGACCAGACGCGCGCCGCGGAGTTCGTCCGCAAGGTGTACGAGGCCGGCCGGGACGCGGGCCGGCAGGAGGCCGTGGAGGGCCAGGAGCACAGCGGCTGGTGACGGGGCGGGCCCGCGGGGCCGGGGAGCCGATCACCGTACGGCCGGGGACGGTCCGCCCCGTATCGTGAGAGCCGCTCCGGCTGAGGTCGCCGGGGCCGCGGACCACGGACCACCGGGAGGACGAAGCGATGACCGGACCACGGGCGCGCCGGGCCGCTCGGCCGCGCGAGGAGGTCTACGCGACCGCCCGGGCCGCGATCGCCGAGAACGGCCTCGACAAGCTCACCATGGCCGGGCTCGGCAAGCAGCTGCAGATGAGCGCCGGCCACCTCCTCTACTACTTCGGGTCCAAGGACCAGCTGCTGCTGGAGACGCTGCGCTGGAGCGAGGACCAGCTCGGCGAGCGCCGCCGTGACGTCCTGGCCCGGCAGGACCTCAGCGCACGGCAGCGCCTGGCGGCCTACGCCGGCCTCTACCTGCCCGAGGGCCCGGGCGACCCCCGCTGGATCCTCTGGGTCGAGGTCTGGGGGCGCTCCCCCGCGAGCGCCGAGATCCGGCAGGGCCAGCTGGAGATCGAGGCCCCCTGGCAGGCCGAACTGGTCACACTGCTCCAGCAGGGCATCGCCGCCGGGGAGTTCCGCACCCCGGCCGGGCCCGGAGCCGTCCACGACCGGGCCCGCCAGCTCCGCGCCCTGCTGGACGGGCTCGCCGTTCCGCTCGCCATCGGCCTGCCGGGCGCCGACCGCACCGACGCACTCGCCCAGGTCGACTCGGTCGTCACCGCGCTCCTCGGCGGCTGACCGCCGGCCGACGCGCGCTCACTCCGTCCAGAGCGCCGCCGCCGTACGGTCGTCCGCGTAGCCCTTGGCCCGGACCTGGACCTGCCGCAGGAAGTCCACCGTGCCCGGCGGGTGCGGATGCGCCCAGTGCCCCGACAGGAAGCGGGCGACGGCCGGCTCGTCCGCGATCGGCCCGGCCAGGCCCGGGGTGCAGAGCAGCAGGATGTCCCCCGGCGTCGCCGGGACCAGCCGGAAGCGGAACGGCCGGGGCGCCGTCGCCGGCGGGGCGGCCTGAGCCGGCGGCTCACCGTCGGGGTGGTGCAGCAGCCGGGCCGCGTAGGCGTCGATCCAGTGGCCGGAACGCAGCAGGAACAGCCCGCCCGGGCCGGTGCCGAACGCGGCGCGGTGCCCGGCCGCAGGGTCGAGCGACACCATCAGGCAGTGCAGTGAACCGGACTCCCCCTCTGCCGGCTCCGCCGGACCGGCAGAGCCGTTCGCCTGGTCGCCGCCCGGGTGCTCGCCGCCCGGGTGGTCGCCGGCCGGGCGCAGCGATGCGGCCGCCCGGGCAGTGAGCCGCTGGAGGCCGTAGCGGAGGCGGTCGCGGGCGCCGGCCCGCAGATCGGCGGCGAGTTCGGCGCGGCTGCGCCCGATCGCCGCCGCCAGCTGCCGGGCCGCCTCCCCGGCCGCGGCCGAGGCCAGCGGGGCCTCGTCGCTCCGCCCCGGAGCGGCGATGACGGCGAGCAGCAGGCCGTCGGCCCCCTCCCCGAACCGGGTCACCAGCAGCGCGTCGCGACGGGGCTCACCGCGGAAGCGGGCCGAGTCGCCGCGCACCGAGACCGCGCGGAGTATCGCGGAGCCGTACTGCGCGCCGTCGACCACGGTGTCCGGCACGATCGCCGCCAGGCCGTCCGGCTCGACCGCCGGCAGGGCGGTGGGCTCGGGCGCGTAGGTGGGCGGCCGTTCGCCGACGAAGGGAACCGGCGCCGCGAACGGCTCCCGACGCGGCGCGGGCTGCGGCGGGACGGCCGGCACGGGGGTGGGCGTGGTGGCGGCGGGAGTGCCGGCGGCGGGGACAGGCGCGGGTGCGGCGGGGGCGGCCGGAACGGCGGGGGCGGCCGGAACGGCGGGGGCGGCCGGAACGGCGGGGGTGCGCGGAGCGACCATGGCGGACCCGATCCCGGTCAGCCGGGGGATGCGCGGATCGGGTCGGCGCGGGAGCGGGGCGGGCGCCGCGGGCTCCTGCCGCCGCTCGGGCTGCCGGTCGGACGGCGGGGCGGGCGGCGGGCCGGGTTGTTGGTCGGTCTGCGGGGCGGGCTGCGGGACGGACTGCTGGTCGGCGGCGTGCGGGTGGTCCGGCTGCGGCACGGGCCGGGTACGGCGCCGTGCGGGCAGCGGCGGCAGTGCCTCGTCGGTGGTCGGGGGAGCCGACGGCGGCGACGCGGGCACGGCCTCGGCCGCGGGCTCGTTCGCGGCGGCCGGCTCGGGCTCGGCCTGCCGTACGGCAGCCGCCGGGGGTGCCGGCGCGGACTCGGGCTCGGGTGCCTGTGCGGGTGCGGGTGCGGGTGCGGGTGCGGGTGCGGGTGCGGGTGCCGGTGCGGGTGCGGGTGCCGGTGCGGGTGCGGGTGCCGGTGCGGGTGCCGCTTCGGCTCGGGGCGCGGGAGGGAGGTCGGGGTCAGGGTCGGGACCGGGCACGGCGAAGACGCCGATCGCCGAGTCGAACCAGTCGTCGACCGTGGGCTCGCCCACCGAGGTCACCGAGGTCACCGCGGCCTCCGAGGTCACCGAGGCCTCCGAGACCTCCGAGCCGATCACCGGCGGATCCGGCCGCCGGGCCGCGGGCACTCCGGCCACCGGGCCGGGAACGGGCACGGGCTCAGGCCCGGGCCGGGTCTCGGGAAGCGGGTCGAGGTCGAGTGCGGCAGCCGCCTCGGGGGCTGACACCGGCGTGGGCATGCGCACGGACGCCGGAGGGTTCGCCGGTGGTGGCTGTACCGGTGCCGGCGGGTCGGCCGGGGGTGTGCGCTGGGCGCCGATGAGTGTCACCGCCGAGTCGAACCAGTCGTCGACGCTGCCCTCGCCCGCCTCGCCGTCCGGGGTGTCGGGCAGGGTGCCCGCCGGTCCCGCGTAGACGGTGTGCCACCAGTCGTCGTCCGGCCGGTGATGCGCGGGTGCGCCCTGGTTGCTCACGTGGCGGCTCCTCGTACCGTGTCTGCCGTCTGCCGAGCGGGCTGGGTCGCCGGACTCGACGTCGATTCTCCCCAACGAGAACGACGGTGTCCGGGATTCGGGGACAACGGGACACGTGGGACGGGGTGGCGCGGCGGGATCCGGCCACCGGCGGGACCGGGTCGGGCACCGGGTCAGCAGCGGATCGGGAACCGGTGGGGCGCCGGGACCGATCGGGGGCGCACCGGGCCGCACGCGCCCGAATACATGGGCCAAGAGGGGCATCGCATCACACGATCAGCCCATTAATATGTGCGCATGACCGCGCCTGCAGCCACCACCGCCGAGCCGGGGTGGCCCGTTCGCGCGGGCGGCCGTCCGGCCGTGGTGCTGTGGGCGCTCCTGGTCACCGGGCTGCTGGCGCTGCTGCCGTGTGCGGGCAGCGCGAAGGCGGTGGGGCGGCACGCCGCCAGCGTCCCCTCGGCGGCCCCTGCTCCGGCGCCGACCGCGTCGGCCGGTACCGCCGCGCTTCCCGGGTCGGCCGCAGCAACCCCGCCGACCGCAGCGACCCCGCCGGCCGTTTCGGCCGCGTCGGCTGTCGACTCCCGCACCCCCCACGGTGCCGGACAGCATGCCGCCGTGTCCTGGGCCGACGATCCGGGCGGCTCCGTGATCTGGTGCCCGGCCGACGGCGGCATGCCCGGCCCGGGCAAGGGCTGCAGCAGCCATCCGTTCTGCGGGCCCGAGGCCCAACTGCCGAACGCCCCGCCGCAGCCCGCGGCCGTCGCACTGCCGCTGCTGGTGGCGGTCCGCACGACGCCGGTCACCGTACCGGTCGCCGCCCCGGCGGTCTCCGGTCCGGCTCCCGATCTCCATGTGCTGCAGGTCCAGAGGACCTAGCGGAACCCACCGCCGGCCGCCCCCGGAACGCTCCGGGGCGCCCGTCGGCTCCGCACCCCCACCCCCCTCTCGCCATACCGCCGTGCCCGCGCACGGCGGAGACAAGGACAACTCATGGGTTCCGCCTCCAAGCAGTCCAAGCAGACGTCGGGCAACCCCGGCAACCGCCAGAGCCAGGCAGACCGGCAGGCCGACCGCAAGGCGCGGATCGCCGAACTCCGGGAGGCCGAGAAGCGCCGCGACCGCCGGAACAAGATCATCGCCTTCACCGCCGCGGGCGTGCTGCTGGCCGGCATGATCGGCGCGGGTGCCTGGATCGCCCTCGACGCCAAGCACACCAAGGACGAGAAGGCGAAGGCGGCCAAGGCCCCGATCACCGGCGTGAAGACGTACGACAACCTGTCCCGCAACCACGTCGAGACCAAGGTCACCTACCCGCAGACCCCGCCGGTCGGCGGCGACCACAACCCGGTCTGGCTCAACTGCATGGGCGACGTCTACGACAAGCCCGTCCAGAACGAGAACGCGGTCCACTCGATGGAGCACGGCGCGGTCTGGGTCACCTACAGCTCCAAGGCCTCCGCCGCCGACATCAAGACCCTCTCCACCAAGGTCAAGGCGACGCCGTACTCGTTCATGAGCCCCTACCCGGACGAGAAGGGCACCGTGACCCTCAGCGCCTGGGGCACCCAGCTGGTCGTGGACAGCGCCAGTGACCCGCGGGTCGACCAGTTCTTCACCAAGTACGTCCAGGGCCCGCAGACCCAGGAGCCCGGCGCCTCCTGCAGCCAGGGTGCGATGCAGTGACGCGCCCCGGGAAGGCCGCGGCAGACGCCCGGCGGGACGACGCGGACAGTGCGGTGGACGGCGCGGCGGCGCGCACCCCGCGCCGCCGGGCGCTCTGGTGGCCGGCCGCTCTGGCGGCCGCGGTCGCACTCTGCCTGGGCGTCCCCGCCCTGGTCGCGAGCGGGACCTCGGCGAGCGGCTCGGCGGCCGCCGCCCCCGCGAGCGACTCCCCCGAGGCCGGGTTCGCCCGCGACATGGCCGCCCACCACCAGCAGGCAATCGACATGTCGTTCATCGTCCGCGACCGCACCCAGGACGAGTCCGTCCGGCTGCTCGCCTTCGACGTGATCAATACGCAGGCGAACCAGCGCGGCATGATGATGGGCTGGCTCGACCAGTGGGGCCTCACCCAGAGCACCGCGGCCAGGCCGATGGCCTGGATGGGCCACACCTACCAGGCCCACGACGGCTCGCTGATGCCCGGCATGGCGACCAACACCGACCTGGACAAGCTCCGCAAGCTCAGCGGCCGGGACGCCGAGGTGTTCTACCTCCAGCTCATGATCGAGCACCACAAGGGCGGCGTGGCGATGGCCCAGGGCTACGTCGACCGCGCCACCAACGCGGTCGAGAAGCGGCTCGCCCAGAGCATGGTCAACGGCCAGCGGGCCGAGATCGACCTGATGACGGACATGCTGCAGAAGCGCGGCGCAAAGCCGCTCTCCTGACCGACTGAACCGGCTGGACCGGCTGAACCGGCTGGACCGGCTGGACCGGCTGGACCGGCTGAGCATCGCGGGCATCCGACGCCCGGGGCACCCGTAGCCCCGGCCGCGGGGGCCCGCGGGCGTCGGGGCCGATGTCCGGCTCTGCCCCCGGAGCCGAGGCGCCCCCCAGC
>NZ_JBHWBW010000390.1:0-7511 GCF_042735675.1 Kitasatospora sp. NPDC059571 | reverse complement strand
GGGGTATAAGAGACAGGACCCCGCGGCCCGCACCGGGCGGCTCAGACCGTGCGGCCGAGCCAGGCCGCCAGCCGGTCGTTGGCCCCGGCGCCCTCGGGCGCCGGCTGCACCGGGCCGAACGGCACGCCGGGGAAGCGCTCCTCGGCGGGCAGCACCTGCCGGGCGATCCCCAGCACCAGCTCGGCCAGCTCCTCGTCGAGCACCGCCGACGGGTCGACCACCCGGGCGATGTCCCAGGTGTGGGTGACCGCCTCCATCACGTACCCGCCGAGCGCGGCCTGCGCGGGCACCCGGCCCCACGGCACCTCGAACTCCCGCTCCAGCTTCGCGTCGTCCTGCCAGGCCGCCGTCCAGCGCGCCCGCGCCCGGCCGAAGGCGCCGACCCAGTCGCCGTCCTCGATCTCCCCGCCGGCGGCCGGCACGTCGGACCAGAGCCCGCCCTCGCCGACGTAGGAGATCCGGTGCATGCCGCCCGCCGTGTGGCCGAGCAGCGCCCGCAGGTCGTAGGCCGAGCACGGGGTCGGCCGCTCCAGCAGCTCCGGGGTGACCCCGGCGACGACCTTCTCCAGCTGGGTGACGGCGCGCAGGTACAGGGGGCGGGGGTCGGCGGTGGCGGTCATGGCAACTCCTCGTGGTGCGGTGGTTCCGTGCTGACGAGCGACACTCTCCCGGGCAAACCTGACACGTGCCGTCAGGTTTTATCCTGAATCCGTGAAGGCCGACCGACTGCTGTCGATCCTGCTGCTCCTGCAGACCCGCGGACGGGTTCCCGCACCCGAGCTCGCCGAGCGGCTGGAGGTGTCGGTGCGCACCGTGTACCGGGACGTCGAGGCGCTCTCCGCCGCGGGCGTCCCGGTCTGGGCGGAGCGCGGCCGGCACGGCGGGATCAACCTGCTGCCCGGCTACCGCACCGACGTCACCGGGCTGACCGGCGACGAGGCCCGGGCGCTGTTCGTGCTGTCCGCGCAGGGCGCGCACGAGGCGCTCGGCCTCGGCGACGCGATCGGCTCGGCGCTGCGCAAGGTGATGGCGGCGCTGCCCGCGCCGCACCGCCCGGCCGCCGAGCGCACCAGCGAGCGGATCCTGGTCGACCCGGCCCGCTGGATGAGCGGCGAGCCGGCGGCCGCCGTCGACCTCGGCATCCTGCAGACCGCGGTCTTCGCCGACCGGCGGCTGGAACTGACGTACCGCCACAGCGGCGACCCGGCGCCCAGCCGGTACACGGTGGACCCGTACGGCCTGGTGAACAAGGCCGGCGTCTGGTACCTGGTGGCCGACCTGGACGGTGCGCCGCGGCTGTTCCGGGCGGACCGGATGCTCGCCGCCGCGGTCGCCGAGGAGCCGGTGCGCCGCCGCCCGGGCGCCCAGCCGGCCGGGGTCTGGGCGGAGCTGCGCGACCAGGTGGAGCGGATCCCGGACGAGGTGCCGGTGCGGGTGCGCGTGCGCCGCCACCGGCTCGACCTGCTGCTGCGGATCCACGGGAACCACCAGCTGGGCCCCGCCCGGCCGGTCGGCGACAGCGAGTGGAGCGAGGTCGACCTCGGCTTCCGGGTGCTGCCGGCCGCCCGGGCGCTGCTGGCCTTCGGCGGCGACGTCGAGGTGCTCGCCCCGCCGGAGGCCCGCGCCCTGCTGGCGGCCGCCGCCGCCGAGGTGGTCGCCCTCTACCGGGACGGCGACGGGGACGCTACGGCTGCCGGGAGTCGCGCAGGGTGACGTCCTGGTAGGCGCCGAGCGCGATGGCGCCGAAGTTGTGCAGGCTGGCGGTGGAGTTCGCGAAGTAGCCGGTGTGCCCGGCGGCACCCTGCGAGGACACCTCGACCGCACCGAACTCGGCGGTGGTCGGGTCCGCGCCGTGGCCCAGGCCGCCGACCTCCAGGTACGGCACGTTGCCGATCCAGTCGGTGGGGTTGCGGGTCGCCCAGACCCGTACCCCGCTGCCCAGCTCGCCGGCGGTCTCCACGCCCATCCCGGGGCTGCCGAAGACCACCACGTCGGTGGCCCCGCGGTCCTTGATCCGCGGTGCGGCCTCGCCGCAGACCACCGAGCCGTACGAGTGGCAGAAGAGCGCCGGCGGGACGCTGGTGGAGGAGGTCTCGCGCAGCCCGGCGAGCAGCCGCAGCAGGCGGGGCACGCCGGCCTCGGCGAGGCGGGAGGTGACCGCGTCGGGGCCGAGTCCGGACGGGGTGACGTACCCCGTCCAGGCGATCACGGCCGTCTTGGCGGACGGGCTCTGCCGGTGCTCCTCGGCGAGCAGCGCCTTGGCCATCCCGGAGACGCCGCGCAGCGGGTCGCCGGACTGCTCGAAGTGGCCGAGGTCGGCGTCGGAGCCGGGGACGAGCACCGAGATCCGGTCGGCGGTGGCGAGGTCGCCGTAGACCTCGCTGACCAGCCCGCGGCCGCGCGGGTCGAAGGCGAGGATCTGCCGGCCCTTCTGCAGCAGCCGGGCGGTGTCGTCGGCCCGGGCCTCGGCGGCGGCCCGCTCGACCGGGCCGAGCCGGGGGTCGGCGGCGCGGGCCCGGGAGCGGTCGCGCTCGTCGGCGACGGCCAGCCGGTTGGCCCGGTAGCGCAGGGCGGGCGGCGCCCCGTCGAGATTGCCCACCACCAGCGGGTAGATCTGGACGAGGCGGTCCTGCTCGGCCTCGGTCAGCGAGGCGAAGAACGCGGCGACGGTGGGTGCGTCGGCGGTGGCCGGGTCCGGCAGGGCACGGCCGAGGGACTCGTCCTCGACCCAGGCCGCACTGCCGGCCGGCGGGGTGGTGATGGCGACCTGCTCGTTGGAGGCCGCCGCCTGGGCGGCCGCGGCACCGGCGTCCACCAGGACGGCGGAGGCGGCGAACGCGCCTATCAGGATGCGCTTGACCCGCCGCCTGCGCTGCATGGGCGTACTCTCCTCGGGCCGGTGACCGTCACAGCGGGCGGTGCCCGATGGTGGTACGACTGCCAACTACGTGCCAGCCAGGGTATGCGCCACCGGCCGGGGGTGAGCAGAGTCTAAACGGTGCGCTGGGTCACACACAGGGGGGACCTGGCGTGGCGTCAGGTTGATACCGATTCCTACCCCGGCCGGCCCCCCGGGGTCAGCGCCAGGAGCCGGCCAGGGCGGGTCCCAGCTGGTCGAAGTGCCGCTCGATGAGGGTGATCATGCCGTCCGGGCCGGCGGCGTGGGCCGCGTTGTCGGACGTCCAGGACAGGTGGGAGATCCGGACGACGGCGCCGAAGACGGCGGCGAGCAGCCGGGGTCGCAGGTCCGCGGCCGGGTCCAGGCCCTCGCGCTCGGCGAGGATGCCGGCCACCACGCCCTCCTGCTCGGTGGTGCGCCGCAGGTGGGCGGCGAGCAGGGTCGGGCTGTTCTCCAGCAGCTCGAACAGTTCCAGCGCGGCGGTGACCCCGCCGGGGCCGCTCTGGTCGTCCCGGCCGAGCACCAGCCAGGCCTCGGTGATCGCGGCCCGCATCGCCTGGAGCGGGTTCTCCGCGGCCGGCCGCTTGCGCAGGCACTCGATGAAGTAGTCCTCGGCGTCGGCCATGACGGCCAGCGCGACCTCCTCCTTGTTGGCGAAGTACCGGAAGAAGGTGCGCTGGGAGACGTCCACGCTCGCCGCGATCTCGTCGACCGTGGTGCGGCCGTAGCCCTGGCTCAGGAAGAGCCGGTGGGCGGCGTCGACCAGGGCGTCCCGGGTGCGCTGCTTCTTGCGTTCGCGCAGCCCGAGGACGCGGCAGCCGGGGTCGGTGGTGGAGTCGGTGAGCGGCGTGGCCATGGCTCAACGATAGCGGTCTGACATATGGCAGGAAGTGCCACCCGTCACAGTTTGCCGAATGTCAGCAGCTGACATAATGTTCCCGAGTGGCGCCCGCCAGGCCGAAGAACTCGTGGGGACGGGTGGGCCGGGGCGCCACACCCATGCCCGCGGCCGCACCGGCCGCGGCGTCCAGGTCACCAGGGGAAGGCACGCACGATGAGTCAGTCCGTTCTCGACAGCCAGCAGGCGGCACCGCCGCCGGCCGGGGGGCGCGGCCTCAAGGGCCACCCCTGGCTGACCCTGCTCACCGTCGCCGTCGGCGTGATGATGGTGGCGCTCGACGGCACGGTGGTGGCGATCGCCAACCCGGCGATCCAGGCCGACCTGGGCGCCTCGCCCGCCGACATCCAGTGGGTGACCAGCGGCTACCTGCTGGCGCTCGCCGTCTTCCTGGTCACCGCCGGCAAGATCGGCGACCGGTTCGGCCACAAGGCGACCTTCCTGGTCGGCGCGGCCGGCTTCGCCGCCACCTCGGCCGCGATCGGCTTCGCGACCTCGATCCAGATGGTGATCGCCTTCCGCGTCCTGCAGGGCCTGTTCGGCGCGCTGCTCCAGCCCGCCGCGCTCGGCCTGCTCCGCGGGGCCTTCCCGGCCGACCGGCTCAACATGGCCATCGGCATCTGGGGCGGCGTGATCGGAGCCTCCACCGCGGCCGGCCCGATCGTCGGCGGCCTGCTGGTCGAGCACGTGAACTGGCAGTCGGTCTTCTTCATCAACATCCCGGTCGGCCTGGTCGCGCTCGCGCTCGGCCTGTGGATCCTGCGCGACGCCCGGAGCGAGAACGCCGCCAAGTCCTTCGACATCCCGGGCATCGTGCTGCTCTCCGGCGCGATGTTCATGCTGGTCTGGGGCATCATCAAGGCTCCGACCTGGGGCTGGGGCGACCCGGCCACGCTGGTCTTCCTCGGCGGTGCGCTCATCGCCATGGTGCTCTTCGCGCTCTGGCAGACCAGGGCGAAGGAACCGCTGATCCCGCTCAGCCTGTTCCGCTCGGTGCCGCTGTCGGCGGGCACCCTGCTGATGGTGCTGATGGCCTTCGCCTTCTTCGGCGGGATCTTCTTCGTGACCTTCTACCTGCAGAACGTGCACGGCATGACCCCGGTCCAGGCCGGCGTCCACCTGCTGCCGATGACCGGCATGATGATCGTCGGCGCCCCGCTGGCCGGCGCCGCGATCGGCAAGGTCGGCCCGCGGATCCCGATCGTGGTGGGCATGCTCTTCACCACCGCCGCGATGGCCGGCATGTCGACCCTGACCACCGGCTCCGGCAACGGCGTGATGGCGCTCTGGTTCGTCCTCATGGGCCTCGGCCTCAGCCCGGTGATGGTCGGCGCCACCGAGGTGATCGTCGGCAACGCGCCGCTGGAGCTGTCCGGCGTGGCCGGCGGCCTCCAGCAGGCCGCGATGCAGGTCGGCGGCAGCCTGGGCACCGCCGTGCTGGGCGCCGTGATGGCGTCCCGGGTCACCGACGTGCTGCCCGGCAAGTGGGCCGCCGCCGGCCTGCCGCCGGTGCAGGGCGCGCAGGCCGAGGGCCTCGAGCAGGCCGCCCAGCTGGGCATCGCCCCGCCCGCCCCGGCCGGCACCCCGCAGCCGGTGGTCGACGCGATGGCCGGCGCCGTGCACACCTCGTTCGTCAGCGGGATGTCGGTGGCCTTCCTGGTGGCCGGCGCGGTGGCCCTGGTCGCCGCCGGCCTCGGCCTGCTGACCAAGCGCGGCGCCACCGAGACCGGCCCCGCCGTGCACATCTGACCGCGCCGCGGAGCCCCCGTACACGCACGACACCGCACCCGGCCCGGACCCGTTCCCGGCCGGGTGCGGTGCGTCGCCGTCCGGTCGCCGGGCCGGGGCAGCGGGCCCAGACTGGGACCGGCGCGGCCGCCGCCACGGCGGCCGCGGTGGACCGCGGAGGGTGCGGGAACGGCGATGCACGGAGCGGACGGCCAGGAGCCACCGGCGGGTGACGCCCCCGACCCGGGCACCGGGCGGCTGCTCGCCGGGCGCTACCGGCTGGGGCGGCGGCTCGGCCGCGGCGGGATGGGCACCGTCTGGGTCGCCCGGGACGCCAAGCTCGCCCGCGACGTCGCGGTGAAGGAGCTCAGCGTCGCCGGCATCCCCGACGAGGACCTCCCGGCGCTCCAGGCACGGATGGAGCAGGAGGCCAGGGCCGCCGCGATGCTCAAGCACCCCAGCGTGATCACGGTCTACGACGTGCTGGAGCAGGACGGCCGCCCGTGGATCGTCATGGAGCTGGTCGACGGCCGCTCGCTGGCGGAGGTGATCGCCGCCGAGGGCACCCTGCTGCCGCGCGACGCGGCCCGGGTCGGTGAACAGGTGCTGGGCGCCCTGGAGGAGGCGCACCGGCACGGCGTGCTGCACCGCGACGTGAAGCCCGCCAACGTGCTCCTGGAGCGCAGCGGGCGGGCCGTCCTCACCGACTTCGGGATCGCCCTGCTGGCCGGCTCGCCCGGCCTGACCAGGACGGGCGACATCGTCGGCTCGCCGGACTACGTGGCCCCCGAACGGGTCAGCGGCCACCGGCCGGGACCGGAGTCCGACCTCTGGTCGCTCGGCGCGACGCTGTACGCCGCGGTGGAGGGCCGGTCGCCGTTCCACCGCACCACCACCCTGAGCACCCTGCAGGCCGTGGTCTCCGACCCGCTGCCCGAACCGCACAACGCCGGAGTGCTCGCACCGGTGATCGAGGCGCTGCTCCGCAAGGACCCGGACGAGCGGGCCTCCGCCCGGCAGGCGCTCGACATGCTCCGGGAGGCGGCGGCCGCGACCGGCGGAACGGCCCGCCTGCCGACCGAACGGGTCACCCCGGCGGCCGCCGCGGCCGGTCTGCCGACCGCGACGACCCCGCCCACCCCGGTGCAGCCGCTGCCGCAGCCGCCGGGCCCTCCCGGCCGCGGCGGCCCGCCCCCGCCCCCGCCCCCGGCCGCCGAGACCGACCGCCGGCGCCGCCGCACCGTCCTGGCGGTGGTGGCAGGAGTCCTGGTGGCGGCCCTGGCCGGCGGGCTGGCCTACGCGCTCGCGGGGCGCGGCTCCCACGGGACGCCGGCCCGGGCCGCCTCCTCGCCCGCCGCGCAGCAGAGCCCCACCCCCACGCCGACGCCGACGCCCACGCCGACGCCCACCCCCACGCCGACGCCGACGCCCACCCCCACGCCGACGCCGACGCCGACCCCCACACCGACTCCCACCCCCACGCCCACCGGGACGCCGGCGCCGGCCGGCTTCACCTCGGTCGACGACCCCGCGGGGTTCCGGGTGGCCGTACCCCAGGGCTGGACCCGCAGCGAGTCCGGCGGCCAGGTCGACTACTCCCCGGACGGCGGGGTGCACCTGCTGCGCTTCGGCGTCGGACCGGGGGCCACCCAGTCCGCCGAGGCACACCTGCTGGACCTGGAGCAGACGGTCGCAGCCCAGCCCGACTACAGCAGGGTGGCCCTCCAGGCCAACGTCTACCAGGGGCAGCCCGGCGCGCTGTGGGAGTTCACCTTCACCGACCGGCAGGGCAACCCGCGGCACGCGATCGACCAGGCGTTCGTCGCCCCGAGCGGCACCGAGTACGCCGTCTACATGTCCTCGCCCGAGGAGGACTGGACGGCCACCCGGCAGCAGTTCTCCACCGTGCTCGCCACCTTCTCGGTGCCCTGACGGCGCCGCGCCGGCGGACGCAGCACGGCCGAGGGCCGGGCACCCCCGCGGGGG
>NZ_JBHWBW010000389.1:0-7527 GCF_042735675.1 Kitasatospora sp. NPDC059571 | reverse complement strand
GCCGGCGGCGGCCGTGCCGCCGCTGCTGCATCAGCCGACGGCACCGAGGGCGAGCGTGAGGACGGCCGTCGCGGCCGCCACCGCTCGGGCCGCGGTGGCCGGGCGGTGCTTCATGGGTACTCCTGCGGTTCGGTCCTGGAGGGTTGTGTGCGTGACCACGCCGCCCGCCCGCGGTCCGGTTCTGCCCGGGCCGTCTCGGCTGGGTAACGGCGCGTCGGCCGCACAGTACCGCTGCCCTCAGCGCAGCCGTACGGCCACCCCGCCCCGGCGCAGGACGTCCAGGACGGCCTCGAAGTAGCTGCCCTCGCGGCCCTCGATCAGGACCTTGCGGTCGAGCCGCTCGGCGGCCAGCGCCGAGGCGTGCCAGACCAGGGTGAACGGCGGCTGGGGCCCGAAGCCGCCGCGCAGGCAGTCGGCGAGGGCGTCCAGGTTGCTGCCGTAGTAGCCGTCGGGGGCGCGGACGGCCGCACCGAGTTCGGCGTAGAACGACGGTTCGTCGGTGACCGCGCAGCCGTCGAGGTGGTAGCGGGGTGCGTCGGGCGTCGGCATGGCCCTCCTCCTGGTTCGCCCGGATGGCGGCCCCGGGTCGAGCCGCCGCGGCCGGTGGGCTGGTATGGAGGGGCCGTGCCGCCGTCGACCCAGGGGATCGTCATGACCAGTCTGCACCGCAAGGACCTCGGCCTGTTCGTCCTGCGCACCGCCGTCGGCGGCGTGCTGTTCGCGCACGGGGCACAGAAGCTCTTCGGCTGGTTCGGGGGCGGCGGTCTGGACGGCACCGCCCAGGCCATGGAGCACATGGGCTTCGAGCCCGGCCGCCCGAGCGCGCTGGCCGCCGGGATCGGCGAGGCGGGCGGCGGTGCGCTGCTCGCGGCCGGCCTGGCCACCCCGGCGGCGGGCTCGATCATCGCCGGCACCATGGCGGGCGCGATCGCGGTGCACGCGCCGTCGGGCTTCTTCGCGATGGGCGGCGGCTACGAGTACCCGGCGCTGCTCGGCACCTGCGGGCTGGCGCTCGGCATCGCCGGGGCCGGCCGGTACTCCATCGACCACGCGCTCGGCCACGTGCTGGCCCGGCCCCTGCCGAGTGTGCTGGCGTTCGGTGCGAGTGCGCTCGCCGCGGCCGCGGTGGTGACCCGCCGGCAGGAGACGCTGCGCCGCCGGGAGATCCGCGAGATCGAGCAGGCGGCGATGCAGCAGGGTTCCGGGCTGTCCTGACCCCGGCGGCGGGCGCGCCCGCCGTCAGGCCAGGTGGGGGAGGCAGGCCAGCAGCAGGGGCAGCGCGGCCAGGGCGGCCGCGCAGGCGGCGCCGAGGGCCACTGCGGTGCGCGGTGGGCGGCCTCCGGGGTCGGCGAGGCGCTGCACCCGGGCGAGCGCGTGGTGGCCGGCTGTGAGGGCGGTGTCCGGGGCCCGGCCGGCCGCGACCACGGTCATCGCACCGGCCAGCGCCCGGCGGGAGTGCGCCCGCAGCGCCCGGTCGTCGGCCGCCATCTCCAGCAGTGCCCGCACCTCGGGCCCCACGAGGCGGCCGAGCGGCAGCGGTGCGAAGACGCGGCCGAGCGCCCCGGCGGCGGCCGCTGCCAGGTGGTGCCGGCCGCGCAGGTGGCCGTCCTCGTGGGCGAGGGCGGCGGCCAGCTGGTCGGCGGAGAGCGCCTCCAGCGCGCCGCGGCTGACCACCACCCGGCGGCGCAGCCCGGGCAGGCAGTACACGGTGGGCACGGCGTGGTCGAGGACGACGGCGCCCGGGACGACCCCGTGCCGTCCGGCGAGGTCCAGTACCGTCCGGTGCCGTCCGCGGGCGGCGGCGCCGCGCAGCACGGCCGCGGTGAACAGTCCGGCCGGGACGGCGGCGACCGCGCAGGCGAGCGCGGCGGCCGTCCGGGCTGCGGACTCGGCGGGCACCGCCAGCCCGCACAGGTGGAGCAGCCCGGCGTGGTGGTGCGGCGCCGGGTCGGCCAGCTGCCGGACGGCGAGGGCCAGTGCGGCGGTGGCGGACACCCCGAGGGCGTGCCAGGCCAGCACGCCGAGCGCGGGCGCGCGCCGGGCCCAGCGCGCGCCGGCCAGCAGCCCCGGGAGCACGGCGGTGACCAGCAGCGCCCAGAGGCCGAGCAGCAGGGCGGCGGTCACTGCGGGTCCCCGCCGGGCGGGGCGTCCAGGTCGGCCAGCGCGCGGCGCAGCGCCGCCAGGTCCTCGGGCGCCATGCCGCCGACGAAGTGGGCCAGCGCGGCGGGGGCGTCGCCGTCGGTGCCGAGCGCGTCGGCCATCAGCGCCGCGGTGTGGGCGGCCCGGCCGGCGGTCGGCCGGTACACCCAGGCCCGGCCCTCCTTGTGGCGGCTCAGCAGGCCCTTGGTGTGCAGGATGTCGGCGACCGTGAGCACGGTGGTGTACGCCACCGGGCGCTGCCGGTTGAGGTCGTCGACGACCTCGCGGACGGTGGCCGGGCGGTCCCAGGACCACAGCCGGTCCATGATCTCCGCCTCCAGCTCGCCGAGTCTGCGTACCACCGTGGCGCCTCTCCTGCCTGGCCGGGGCCCGGTCGCCGGGTGCGGCCGTCCGGCGGCCATGCTACGGGCCGGGACGGTTGCCGTGCGATCACCCGTTCGCCCGGCTCTGCTCGCCGGGCGGGGCGGGGGCGGCCAAGGGTGGGACGGGGGACGTCGTCCCACGGGAGCAGCCATGAACCACAGGATCCGATCCGCTGTCGTGCCGGCCGCCGCGGCCCTGGTCGCGGGTGCCGTGCTGGCCGGGTGCTCGTCGAGCGGCACGGGCTCGTCGGCGGTGTCGTCGGCGGCCGCCGCGGTGCAGTCCAAGGCCTCCGAGCTGGCCTCGGCGGCGAACTCGGCGATCAGCGGCGCCGCCTCGGCGGCGAACTCCGCGGTCGGCGGCGCCGCCTCGGCCGCGTCCTCGGCGCTGGCCTCCGCGGAGGCGGCCGCCTCGTCGGCGGTGGGGAAGGTGCAGGGCGGCCTGGACGCCACCTCCGACGTCTCGCTGGGGACGCCGGTGACGGGCTCGGACGGCAAACTGGACGTGCCGGTGACGGTGGTCAACCACGACTCGCAGGCGCGCAAGTACACGATCCAGGTCGACTTCAAGGACAGCAGCGGCAACCGGCTCGACGTGACGGTGCTGACCGTGCCCCAGGTGGCCCCGGGCGCGACGGCGCAGGCCACGGCCAAGAGCAACCGCGATCTGAGCGGGAACGTGAAGGTCTCGGTGGCCGCGGCGCTGCGCTACTGAGACCGGCGGCCGTCACCTGCGGTCAACCTTAAGGCCGCCTCAAGTGGGGCGAGCGACTCTTGACGGGGCGTTTGGTCTAGTCCATTTTTGACGCCAGGTGCAGGGAGCCCCTGGGCCGGCGCCGGTGGTTCGGGCCATCGGTGCCGGTTCGGCGCACCCGGCGCCGGTGTTTGTGCAGGCCAACGCTCGATTCCCCTGTCATGCCCCTGTCGTGCGGTCCCACCCGCGCGGCGCCCCCCGGGGCCCGGCGGGATCCCCCACGACCAGGAGTCATGCAGCCATGCTTCGTTCCGTCCCGAAAGAGCCCCGGCACGGCCGGCGCCGCGCGCGGGGCCTCGGCGCCCTCGCGGTCGGCACCGCCGCCTCCCTGCTGCTCGGCGGCGCCCTCGCCCTGACCTCCGGCGGTGCCGCCCAGGCCGCCGCCACCAACTCCACCGGCGCGCCCGCCACCTCGGGCGGCATCAAGGTCGCCTACTTCGACCAGTGGTCCATCTACGGCAACGCCTACTACCTGAAGACCGTTCAGGACACCGGCGTGGCGTCCAAGCTGGACTACCTGATCTACGACTTCGCCAACATCGACCCGACCAACCTCACCTGTTTCGAGGCCACCAAGGCCTCCTCGCAGGACGAGAGCAACCCCAACGCGGGTGACGGCGCGGGCGACGCGTTCGCCGACTACCAGAAGACCTTCGACACCGGCACCAGCGTGGACGGCGTGGCCGACACCTGGAACCAGCCCCTGGTCGGCAACTTCAACCAGATCAAGAAGCTGAAGGCGAAGAACCCGAACCTCAAGGTGCTGCTGTCGATCGGCGGCTGGACCTACTCGAAGTACTTCTCCGACGTGGCGGCCACCGACGCCTCGCGCAAGAAGTTCGTCTCCTCCTGCGTCGACATGTTCATCAAGGGCAACCTGCCCGTGCAGGGCGGCTTCGGCGGCACCGGCAGCGCGGCGGGCGTCTTCGACGGCTTCGACATCGACTGGGAGTACCCGGGCGGCGGCGGCCACACCGGCAACCACGCGGCCGCGGCCGACAAGCAGAACTACACCGCCCTGCTGGGCGAGCTGCGCTCGCAGCTCAACACCCAGGGCGCGGCCGACGGCAAGACCTACGCGCTCTCCGCGGCGGTCGGCGCGGGCCAGGACAAGATCAAGAACGTCGAGACCGACAAGATCGGCCAGTACCTGACGTTCCTCGACGTCATGACGTACGACATGCACGGTGCGTGGGACGCGACCGGCCCGACCAACCACCAGGCGCCGATCTACACCAACCCCAACGACCCGATGACGCCGATCCCCGGCGGCAACGGCAAGTACTCGATCGACAACTCCATCAAGGCGTGGACCGTCGGCGACCCGCAGTACGGCATCCCGGGCGGCTTCCCCGCCAACAAGATCAACATGGGTGTGCCGTTCTACTACCGCGGCTGGACCGGCGTGCCCGCCGGTGCCAACCACGGCCTGTTCCAGAGCGCGACCGGCCCCGCCACCGGCGCCGCGATGTCCGGCAACGTCAACGGCATCCGGATGTACAAGGAGCTGAACGGCTTCGTCGACAACGCGGCCGACACCTACTGGGACGACGCCGCGAAGGCCGCCTACTTCTACGACGGCACCACGTTCTGGACGGGTGAGAACGCCCAGTCCATCCAGGCCAAGCTCGACTACGCGCACTGCAACGGCCTGGGCGGCTCGTTCGCCTTCTCGCTGTACGACCTGGGCACCCAGACCACGCTGTTCGACAAGATGGTGAGCGCCACCAACGGCTCCGCCGCCTCCTGCCCGGCCCCGACCAGCACCGCGTCGGCCACCCCGAGCAGCTCGCCGAGCACCTCGGCCTCGCCGTCCTCCTCGCCGAGCAGCTCTCCCAGCAGCTCGCCGAGCAGCTCGCCCAGCAGCACCCCGACCGGCGGCACCTGCTCCGCGCCGAGCTGGGACGCCGCCACCATCTACGCGACCGCCGGCTCCAAGGTCTCGTGGAAGGGCCACTACTACACCAACAAGTGGTGGACCCAGGGCGAGGACCCGACGGCCAGCGGCCAGTGGGGCGTCTGGGCCGACAACGGCGCCTGCTGACGCACCGACCGCTCAGTGCGACCGCCCCGGACGGGTCATCCCGTCCGGGGCGGTCGTGCGTCTGCCCGGGTCAGCCCAGGTCCTCGGTGCGCCCCAGCGCGTCCGGCTGGCTCTCCTCGATCCGCCGCAGCATCCGGCCGAGCGTCGCCGCCAGCGCGCTGCGCTCCTCGCCGACGATGTCCTGGAGCAGGTCGGCCTCGAACACGGCGGCCATCCGCATCAGCTCCAGCCACTTGTCGCGGCCGGGCTCGGTCAGCTCGATGATCACCCGGACCCGGTTGGCCTCGTCGCGCTCGCGGGTCACCAGGCCGTCCGCGACCATCCGGTCGATCCGGTGGGTCATCGCCGCCGGGGTGAGGCCGAGCCGCTTGGCGAGGTCGCCGGGCCCCAGCCGGTACGGGCTGCCCGCGAAGACCAGGGCCTTGAGCACCTCCCACTCCGCGGACGTGATTCCCAGCACAGCCAGCTGGCGGCTGTAGGCCACGTTCATCCGCCGGGACAGCCGGGAGAGGGTGGACACGATGGTCTCCACCTGCGGGTCCACGGTGGGGAACTCCCGCTGGTAAAGGGCGACTTGCTCGGCGATGCCGAGCTCGGCGGCAGCTGCCGGCCCGGGCTTGCGTGCGCTCATGGCAGCCATTGTCCCACGCACTCTGCACCCGTTAAGCCTTTGACAGTGGAGTCTTCGAGTCCTTAGAGTTTAGCTCTGAAATCTTGCGGAGTTAAAAGCGGAAGGCTCAACCTTCCTCTCATGGCAAAGGGGTGTGCACGGTGACCGGCACGGTGAAGCAGTGGGTGCGGCGGGGCAACAGGGCGGGCGGCCCGCTGCGCCGCGTCCAGATCGGCAATGCGCTGAGCGCGTTCGGCAGCGGTTTCACGATGCCGTACATGTTCGTGTACGTGGACCAGGTGCGGGGGCTGGGCTCGTTCGCGGCGGGGATGGTGTTCACCGTCTTCGCGCTCGCGGCGCTGGCCGTCCTGCCGTTCACCGGACGCGGGATCGACCGCTACGGCCCCCGGCCGGTGCTGCTGGCCGGCGCCGGGCTCGCCGCGGTCGGCGCCCTCGCCTTCGGGCAGGCGCACACCGCGCCCACCCTGCTGCTGTCCGCGTTCGTGTTCGGTGCGGGCTTCACCGCCTGCCAGCCGGCGCTCGCCACGATGATCGTCCGCAGCTCCGCCAAGGCCGAGCGCTCCCGCGCCTTCGCGCTCCAGTTCACCCTGGTCAACCTGGGGATGGGCATCGGCGCGCTGATCGGCGGCCAGATCGTCGACCTCGCCGACCCGGCGAGCCTGACCCGGCTGTTCACCATCGAGGCGGCCACCCTGGCCGGCCTCGGCCTGGTGGCCTGCACCGCCCGGATCCCGCACGCCGCCCCGGTGGCGGTCGCGGACCGCACCGCCGGCCCGACCGGCCTGCGGGCCCTGGCCGCCGACCGGGCGATGCTCCGGCTCTGCCTGCTCGTCGCCCTGATCTTCTTCACCTGCTACGGGCAGTTCGAGTCCGGCGTCGCCGCGTTCGCCACCGACACCGTCGGCACCGCGCCGTCCACCCTGGGCATCGCGATCGGCGCCAACGCGCTGACCATCGTGCTGCTCCAGATGGTCGTCGTCCGGGTCACCGAGCGCCGCCGGCGCACCACCGCGATGGCCGCCGCCGGCCTGGTCTGGCTCGGCGCCTGGACGGCCGCCCTGGTGGCCGGACTGGTCCGCTCCGAGGCGCTCGCCGCGACGGTCGCCGTGGTCGCCGTGTACGCGCTGTTCGGCGTCGGCGAGTCGCTGCTGGCCCCGACGCTCGGCCCGATCGTCGCCGACCTGGCGCCGGCCCGGCTGCTCGGCACCTACAACGCCGCGCACGCCCTGGTGAAGCAGATCGCCATCGCGGTCGGCCCGGCCGTCGGCGTGCTGCTGGTCGGCGGCGGCATCTGGCCGCTGTACCTGCTGGCGATGGCCGGCTGCACGCTGCTGATCGTCGCGCTGGCGCTGCGGCTGCGCGGCCACCTCACCCCCGCGCAGGACAACGCGGCCCCGGTCGCCGTCGTCCGCCCGAGGCAGCTCGGCGAGCTGAGCACCGCGGCCTGACGGCGCAGCCCGAGAGCCCGCCGGACGGGGGGGGCCGCCCCCCCCCGGGCGGGGGGGGCGCGGGGCCCGGGCGCGCCGCCGGCCGCTGCCCCGGGGCGCGGGCGCGCCCGGGCGCGCGGCGCGCCCGCGCG
>NZ_JBHWBW010000388.1:4819-7569 GCF_042735675.1 Kitasatospora sp. NPDC059571 | reverse complement strand
CAGGCCGGCTGACCGCCGCTCTACGATCGCTGCAGGGCGGCCCCTCCGGCGGCCCTGCAGCGATCAGCGAAGGACGAAGCATGGCCGACAAGCCCCGCGACCCCGCCGTCAGCGTGTGGGTGGCCCCGCCGAAGGGCCGTCGGCGGGGCAGCGCCCCCGCGGGGCTGAGCCGGGACCGGATCGTCCGCGCGGCCGTGGACCTGCTGGACGCCGACGGCGTCGCGGCCTTCTCGATGCGCCGGCTGGCCGCCGCCCTGGACGTCACCGCCATGTCCGTCTACTGGTACGTCGACACCAAGGACGACCTGCTGGAGCTCGCCCTGGACGAGGTGCTCGGCGGGATGTCCCTCCCGCCGCTCGGCGACGGCGACGACTGGCGGGCCCACCTCCGGACGATGGCCCACCAGTACCGGCAGTGCTTCCAGCAGCACCCGTGGGCCGCCGAACTCACCGGCCGCTACCTGGCGCTGGGCCCGAACGCACTCTTCTTCTCGACCAGCGCGATCGGCGCGATCACCCGCAGCGGCCTGCCCGGCGACCAGTACGGCGGCGCCCTCGGCCTGCTCTTCCAGTACGTCTACGGCTTCGCCCAGGTGGAGGCGCAGTGGCAGCTGCGGGTGAGGGCCTCCGGGCTGGACGAGGACGCCTTCCACGCCCAGGTCTTCGGCATCGTCGAGCAGGCCGACCGCCGCTTCCTGGAGAACGAGGAGCTGGTCCGGTCCCACGTCGAGGGCGGCGCCGCGGCCGCCCGCGACCGGCAGTTCGAACAGGGCCTGGCCATGGCCCTGGCCGGGATCGACGCCGCGATCGCCGCAGCCCCCGCGGCCCAGGGCCCGTCCGGGACGTCCCGGGAGTAGGCCGCGGCGGACGCTACGTCGGCGCCGTGACCCGCTTGACGCCCACCAGGACCCGGTAGCGCTCGCGGGCCGCGAAGTCGGCGCCGGACCAGACCGCGGGCCGGCCCGCCTCGGCGCACAGGTGGAGCACCCGGTCCTCGCCCGCGCAGATGCCGACATGGGCGCCGTAGGCGTCGTCCGTGCCGTTGAACAGCAGCAGGTCGAGCGGTCGGGGCGCGGTGACCCGGACGGTGGCCGCGGTGTCCTCCCAGAGCTCGCTGGAGCGGAACTCCGGCACGTGCAGGCCGTAGTGGGCGAGCACCGCGTAGGCGAACAGCTGGCAGTTGGCGCCGGGGGCCAGCCCGGGCAGCTCGGCCACGGCCTGCGACCCCGGGTAGCGGGCGGCGGCGTACGGCACCGCCCAGAAGGCGGCCGGAAGGTCCGTCAGCAGGGAGTCCACACCGCCATGGTGCCCGCTCCCGTCCGCCCGGCGCGGCCCGATGCCGCAACGCGGCGCCACCCGTTCAGGTCGGCCCGCGACGGGCGTGCACGACCCGTCAGGCGATCAGCACCTCGCCGATCAGCTCGCGGGCGGCCTCGGCGGCCCGCGACGGCAGCCCGGCGTCGGTGACCCAGACGCCGACCTCGCCCAGTTCGGCGAAGGTGGACAGACCGACCGTGCCCCACTTGGTGTGGTCGGCGACCAGGACCGTCCGGTGGGCCGAGGCGATGAAGGCCCGGTTGGTCTCGGCCTCGGCGAGGTTGGGCGTCGACAGGCCGGCCTCGGCCGAGATCCCGTGCGTGCCGAGGAACAGCAGGTCGAAGCGGAGCGAGCGGATCGCCCGGTCCGCGACCGGCCCGACCAGGGAGTCCGAGGGGGTGCGCACCCCACCGGTGAGCACCACCGTGGCGGCCGGGCCGCCGGCCCGCTGGGCCTGCTCGAACACGTCCGAGACCCGCACCGAGTTGGTGACCACCGTCAGCCGTTCGATGCCGGTGAGCTCGCGGGCCAGCGCGTAGGTGGTGGTGCCGCCGGACAGCGCGATCGCGGCGCCGGGGGCGACCAGCCGGGCGGCCTCCCGGGCGATCGCCTCCTTGGCGCTCAGCTCCAGCGCGGACTTGGCCTCGAAGCCCGGTTCGTGGGTGCGGGCCGCCTCGCTCGGCACCGCGCCGCCGTGCACCTTCTCGACCGCCCCGGCCCGGGCCAGCGCGTCGAGGTCGCGGCGGATGGTCATGTCGGAGACGTTCAGCTGGCGGGTGAGCTCGTTGACCCGGACGCCGCCGCGCCGCCGAACCTCGTCGAGGATCATCGCGCGGCGCTGCTCGGCGAGCAGCTGGGCGTGGTCGGTCACAACTCCTCCTCCGGTCGGCCGGCCCCCATCCTGCCACGCCGCCCCGGCCCGAGGACGGCTCGGGGCGGCCCGCCCGAGGTCAGCCCGGCAGGTCGGCGGGGACGAGCAGTTGCAGCTCCTCGGTGGACGGGTCGGCGACCTGGGCGACCCGCATGGCGTGCCGCTCGACCATCGTCTCGAACACCTGCCGGGCGGTCCGCCCGTTGCCGAACGCCGGCCCCCGTTCCAGGCCGGCGAAGTGGTCGAGCAGGGCGTGCTCGGTCGCCTCGGCCAGCGCGTACTCGTGCTCGGCGCACTGCGCGCGGGCGATCTCCAGCAGCTCGTGCGCGGAGTAGTCGGGGAACGCGACGGTCCGTGAGAAGCGCGAGGACAGGCCCGGGTTCGCGGCCAGGAACCGCTCCATCTCGGCGGTGTACCCGGCGACGATCACCACGACCTCGTCGCGGTGGTCCTCCATCAGCTTCACCAGGGTGTCGATGGCCTCCCGGCCGAAGTCCCCCCCGCCCTCCACCGGCGCCAGCGCGTTCGCCGCGGCGATGTAACTCACCCCCCCCCGGGCCCG
>NZ_JBHWBW010000388.1:4402-4809 GCF_042735675.1 Kitasatospora sp. NPDC059571 | reverse complement strand
GTTGTGCTCGCCGACCAGGTAGACCCGGGCGACCTCCACCAGGTGGCCGCTCTGGAGCACCCCGAGCGCGGCCAGGATCTCGCCGTAGAGCCGGGCCACCGTGGTCTTGCCGGTGCCCGGGGCGCCGGTGAACGCCAGGTGGCGGCGGAGCGAGGGCGCCTTCAGCCCGGCCTGCTGCCGCCGCCGGCCGACCGTGATCAGGTCGATCAGGGTGCGCACCTCCTGCTTGACGGTGGCCAGGCCGACCAGCGCGTCCAGGTCGGCGAGGGCCTCGTCCGCGGGGCGGCACTCCGGGAGCGGCGCGATCGCGGCGGCCGCGACGGGCGCCGCACTCGTCAGCGGCGCCGGCACCTCCGCCGGGGGGCCGCCCGGGGGCGGGCGGGCCGGGCGGGTGGGGCGGGCGGGGC
>NZ_JBHWBW010000388.1:0-4392 GCF_042735675.1 Kitasatospora sp. NPDC059571 | reverse complement strand
GCCGCACTGGTGCCCCGGGCGGTCCCCACGGCGGCCCCGCCGCGGGGCGGGGCGGCGAGCGCCGGCAGCAGGGCCGGGGCGAGCGGCGCGGGGATCGCGGGCCGGGGGACGGGCAGGGCCGGCGGGGGCGGCGGCACGTCGTCCGAGACGCAGCCCTCGGTGATCGGCCCGGTCTCGGAGAACTCGAAGCCGGACCGCCCGTTCTGCTCGGCACGGCAGCGGGTGAGCACCGTGCGGCAGCCGTCGATGACGTGGAACCCGAAGCCGCGGCCGTGCGACACCCGGCAGTCCTCGAAGTTGCCCCGGCCCTGCGCCGAGACGTACACCCCGGCGTCCCCGGCGCCGCGCACCGTGCAGCCGCGCAGTACCGGGTCGGCACCCTTGGCGACGATCACCCCGGTCGCGACGTCGGAGATCTCGCACCCGGTGAGCAGGCCGCCGCTGCCGTGGTCGCGGAACCACAGACCGGTGCCGGCCTCCTGGATCCGGCAGTCCGCCAGGTCGGCGGTGGCACCGCCGCTGACCGAGACCGCGGAGGCGCGGATCCGGCTGAAGGAGCAGTCGGCGGCCTCCGCCACCGACTCGCGGTCGAGGACGAACAGCGCGTCCGGCAGGTCGTGCAGGGCGCAGTCGCGCAGCGACAGCCGGGCGCCGTCGCTGACCCAGACCGCCGGGTAGTCCCCGTCCGAGGAGGGGATCTCGCTGGCGGTGGCCGCCACCTCGGTGCCGGCGTCCCAGACCGACAGCGCGCCGCGGCCGAAGTCGTGCAGGGTGCAGCCGTCCAGCTGCAGGCGGGAGCGGCCGCGCAGGTCGGCGGCGTTCTCCGGCAGCTCGTGGATCCGGCAGCCGGTGAGCCGGAGCTCGGCCCCGGTGTCCAGGGTGAGGCCGTTGCCGGTGACCCGGTGGACGGAACAGTCGGTGAGCCGGCCGACCGCGCCGTCCTCGGCCTGCACCCCGCTGCCGCGGATCTCGTAGATCTCGCACCCGGTGAGCTCGGCGCCGCTGCCCTCGCCGGTGAGCAGCAGCCCCGCCCCGGCGGCGTGGTGCAGCCGGCACCGCTCCAGCACGGCGGCGGCGCCGCCCAGCACGGCGAGGCCGGCCTGTCCGGCGGCGGAGACCTCGCACTCCTGGAGCCCGGCCCGGGCGCCGGGGCGCAGCCGTACGCCGAGGCCGGCCGGGTTGGCCACGGTGCAGCCGCGCAGCACGGCCGAGGCGTTGTCGGCGATCTCGACTCCGCTCGCCGCCTGGGTGTCGATCCGGCAGTCGGTGAGCCGGGCGCCGTCCGCGGTGACCAGGACGGCGGGCAGCGAGCGGTCCGAGCCCTCGATCACCAGGCCGTGCACGGCCGCGGCGGCGGAGACGGTGAGCGGCACCCCGGCGGGCGGGTCGATCCGGACGCTGCCGGGGCCCTCGGCGGCCCGCAGCGTCAGCGCCTTGTCGACCAGTACGGCCTCGCGGAAGGTGCCGGGCCGCACGGTGACGGTGTCGCCGGGTTCGGCGGCGGCGAGCGCCTCCTGGAGCGTCTCGTAGTCGCCGGCGCGGCGGCGCCAGCGGGACGCACTGTCCTGTGTGACCCGGACCCTGTGCTCACCCATGCGGTCTGCCGTCCCCACCTTCGTCGAAGCTGCCATCGTCGCCGCCGTGCCCGCCGCGGCCGTCCCTGCCGCGGCCGTGGTCCCGGTGCCCTGCCGGTGCCGCCGGCCGGCCCCGTTCCGCGCCCTGCTAACGAGCCGCCCGGGGCGCGGTGCCGCCGGTCAGCGGCGTGCGCCGGCTCCGGGGCGGACCTCCGGAACGGGCGGCGGGCCCTGCTCCAGCACGGTCACCTCGTCGCCCACCCGGACCGTACCGAGCAGGTCGCCGGTGACGCCCTCGGGGCGCTCCGGGATCAGGTTCTGACCGAAGACCAGGTTCTTGCCGAACTTGCGGTGCCGGCCGAGCGCGAGCAGCGGCTCCGGGCCGCGGCGCAGGCCGGTCTCCTGGTCGGTGGTGGTGACCACGCACCGGCCGCACGCCTTGACCACGCGGAAGGTGAGGTCGCCGACCCGGATCCGGCGCCAGGAGTCCTCGGCCCACGGCTCGCTGCCGGACACCACCAGATTGGGCCGGAAGCGGGTCATCGGCAGCGGCTCGGCCCGCCGGTCGCCGGCCGGGTGGTCGGCGGCCAGGTGCCCGTTGAGCGCTTCCAGCGAGGCGGTGCTGGCGAGCAGCAGGGGGTAGCCGTCGGCCATGCTGGTGGTCTCGCCGGGCCGGCCGTACGCAGGGTCGATCTGCCGGCTGCTGTCCGGGCGGTCCAGGTGCAGCAGCCGGACGTCGCCGAGCCGGTCGCCGAACCAGATCTGCACCTCCTTCGCGGCCTCGACCGCGGGGAAGAGGGTGCCGAAGACGTCCGCCTGCGCGGCCGGGTCGCCCGCCGCCGCGGACGGCGCCGGGACCTCGACGGACGCGCCCTGCGGGTCGGTCACCGTCAGCGAGCCGTCGGGGTGCGGCTGCACCCGGTACTGACCGATCGTCGGCTCGTCGCGCTGGGTGACGGCCCGGCCGCTCGGTCCGGCCAGCATCCACCGCCGGTCACCGGCGAGGCCCCAGGGCTCGACGTCCGCACTGGTCGGGCTCAGGCGGTAGGTGGACTTGACGGGGTAGAGATGGACTCCGGTGAGCAGTGGCATGCCACCATCCTGCCAGCCGCGGGCACGGTCGGGGCGGCCCGGGCGGGAGTGCGCGGAGGCCGCCCGGTCCGCCGTGGTGCGGCGGACCGGACGGCCTCCGTGGGGATGGACCCGCGCCCTGTCTCGTACGATCGGCTGCTCGCCTCGCCCCGGCGCCCTCGTTCGCCGGGTCGGTGCGGCTGGTGTCAGCCGGCCTGCTGGTAGTACGCGGGGCCGGGGTACTGCTGCTGCACCGGCCGCACCGGTGCGACCGGCGCGGCCGGACGCAGCTGGTTGCCGCCGAAGCTCTGGTCGGCGAAGCCCTGCTGGGCGGGGCCGCCCTGCGCGCCGAACTGCTGGCCGGTCATGCCGGTCGGCGCCGAGGCGAAGGAGTTCTGACCGCCGAAGGACTGGCCCTGGTAGCCCTGGGTCTGCGGGAAGGCAGGGGCCTGGGGGCGCTGCGGCGGCAGGTACGGCTGGGGGGTGCCGTAGCCCGGAACGTTCGGCTGCGGGGCCGCCGCGTACATCTGCTGGGCCGGCTGGGCCGGGATGTACGAGGTGGCGGGGCCGCTGCTCGGACCGGGGCCCAGGGCCAGCCGGGCCGGGGGCAGCGCCGGCAGGTTGCTGCCGGGGCTGTCGTAGCCGGTGCTGTAGCCGGTGCTGTAGCCGGTGCCGTAACCGCTGCTGTAGCCGGTGCCGTAGCCGGAGGTGGCCGGCGGCAGGGCCGCAGGCACATTGATGGGGGCGATCTGCGGGACACCGCGTTCTGCGACGAGGCTGTCGTAGATGGGCGTGCCGGAGGAAAAGGACGGAGGGGGGTAGCCGACTCCGTCGTAGGAGCGGGGCGAGGTCATGGGGCATACCGTAAGCCCACAACGTGCCTGCTGAGGAGAGTGGAACGGGGGGGAGTTCGACTGTTTACAGAGTCTTCGCCGGAGCGAAGGGCTCGAAAGTATAAATATCCGACATATCGGCGTCGAGTTCCGGCCAGCGAACTCCACCGGTCGGTGGTCGAACGGTGGTCGAACCTCCGATCGCGTCCCGGTGGACCGGTCGGGACGGGAACCGGAGGCGCGCGGGCCGCCGCGCACGCCGCCCGGTCGGCGCCGACGGCGGCCCGGCCGGGCGGCGTGCGCGAAACCGCCGGTCAGTGCACCCGCACCGGCTGCGCCGGGAAGCCGGGGCGGCCCGCCAGGTCACTGGTGCAGTGGGCGCAGCGGACGGCCGCGGCCGGCACGGTGCTCAGGCAGTCCGGGCAGTCGGCCTTGGCCACCGGGGCGGTCTTCACCGGCTCGAACCGTGCCTGCAGCCGGCTGACCGGAACCACCACGGCGAAGTAGATGACCGCGGCCACCAGGACGAAGCTGATCAGCGCGTTCAGGAAGGCGCCGTACGGGAAGACGGTGCCCCCGACCGTGAACGCCTCCTTGCTGTAGTCGCCGACCACGCCGCTGGCGACACCGATGAGCGGGGTGAGGAACGCGGTCACGAACCCGGTGACGACGGCCGTGAAGGCCGCGCCGATGACGATGCCGACCGCCAGGTCGACCACGTTGCCGCGCAGCAGGAAGCTGCGGAATCCCTTGAACACCGGGTACTCCAGTCATGGTGAGGGTGTGCCAGGCCCGGGCGGGCCGGGACGCCCTCCCGGGCGGCCCGGCGAGCCATCCTGCCGACCGGGGATTCCCCCGGTCCACCTCGGTTCACCTGTTCCGGCGATATGTCGTACTGACGGAGTGGACGGCGC
>NZ_JBHWBW010000387.1:7327-7585 GCF_042735675.1 Kitasatospora sp. NPDC059571 | reverse complement strand
CCCCTGACCTTCCGCGGACGATCCTGCGTCCCGGCGCGTCAGGAGGATTGACATGCAACGCGCGGCTCGCGCCGAACGGCGGCAACTCCGCCGAGTTCGGCTTCGTCGGCGGCAACAACGGCGCCAACCCGTCCCCGACGGTGTTCCGGCTGAACGGAACGGTCTGCCGGACCGTCATCTGATCCGCACCACCGCGCCGCGGGGGGGCGGCCCCCGGGCGCCCCCCCCCGCGCGCGGGAGCCCCGCCCCGTGAGACCC
>NZ_JBHWBW010000387.1:3763-7317 GCF_042735675.1 Kitasatospora sp. NPDC059571 | reverse complement strand
CCCGGCGGCGGGGGGGGGGGGCGCGCGGCGCCCCCCCCCCCCCCCCGCCCGCCTGTCCGCCGGCCCGGAGAATCCCGTCGTGCGCGTGGTGCGGTCGTCCCCCGTGGGCTCGTCAGACGCCGGGCTGCCGGACGGAAGCCGGCTCTGCGGCGAGCAGTGCCGTGATCTCCTCGGCGAGGTGCGGGCCGAGCTCGCCCCAGCCGTCCTTGTAGCCGTAGACGCCGGCCAGGGTGCGGGCCTCGTAGTCGCCGTTCATGATCTCGATGTCGTTGGCCGTGATGAGGCCCGGGTGGGCGACGCCGACGGCCGCCGAGACCTTGAGCAGCTCCTTGCGGAGGGTGCGCAGGTAGTTGGCGGCACGGTCCGCCTTGGAGGCCGGGTCGAGGCCGCGGGCCAGCCACGGGTTCTGGGTCGCGATGCCGGTGGGGCACTTGTCGGTGTGGCACTTCTGCGCCTGGATGCAGCCGATCGACAGCATCGCCTCGCGGGCCACGTTGATCATGTCGACGCCCAGGGCGAAGGCTACCGCCGCGTTCTCGGGCAGGCCGAGCTTGCCCGAGCCGATGAACGTCAGGTCGTCGGTCAGCCCGTGCTCGGCGAAGGTGCCGTAGACGCGGGAGAAGCCCATCCGGAACGGCAGCGACACCGAGTCGGCGAACATCCGCGGCGCCGCCCCGGTGCCGCCCTCGCCACCGTCGACGGTCACGAAGTCGACACCGCGGTCCCGACGCGCCATCAGCGCGGCCAGCTCCTGCCAGAAGCCCATCTCCCCCACCGCGCTCTTGATCCCGACCGGCAGGCCGGTCTCGGTGGCGAGCAGTTCGACGAAGTCGAGCATCGAGTCGACATCGCTGAACGCGGTGTGCCGCGACGGCGAGGCGCAGTCCTTGCCGGCCGGGATTCCGCGGATCCCGGCGATCTCCGGGGTCACCTTCGCGCCCGGCAGCATCCCGCCCAGCCCCGGCTTGGCGCCCTGGGAGAGCTTGATCTCTATCGCCCTGACCGGGGCGCCCGCGACCACGTCCTTGAGCTTGTCGAGGTTGAAACTGCCGTCGTCGTTGCGGCAGCCGAAGTACGCGGTGCCGAGCTGCAGGACGAGGTCACCGCCGTTGCGGTGGTGCGGGGAGAGCCCGCCCTCTCCGGTGTTGTGCATCGTGCCCGCCAGCGCCGCACCCTTGTTGAGCGCCGTGATGGCCGCACCGGAGAGCGATCCGAAGCTCATCGCCGAGATGTTCACCACGCTCGCCGGCCGGAAGGCCCTGGCGCGCCCGCGCGGCGCGCCGAGCACCTTCGCCGAGGGCAGCGGGGCCAGCGGGTCGTGCGTGTCGGGCAGCGTCCCGGCGAAGGTGCGCTGCTTCACGTAGGCGTGCCCCTGGACGTGCTCGACGTCGACCTCGGTGCCGAAGCCGAAGTAGTTGTTCTCCTCCTTCGCCGAGGCATAGATCCACGTGCGCTGGTCACGACTGAACGGGCGCTCCTCCTCGTTGGAGGTCACGATGTACTGCCGCAGCTCCGGCCCGATCGTCTCCAGCAGGTACCGGGCGTGCCCGACCACCGGGAAGTTCCGGAGCAGTGCGTGCCTCTTCTGCATGAGGTCGCGGGCAGCCAGGAGCGCCACCGCTGTAGCGGCGACCGCGCCGATCTTCCGGGCTTGCATGGGCGTTCCTCCTAGATGCACGACTCCGTCGTCGTGCCGTGTCGGGCCTTGGACGGCGGGCACACGGCCGAGCGGGCAGCAGCGTCCACCGAAGAATGCCAAACGATGGTAGGAGGCCCACCGGAGGGACCTGCGGCCAGGGGGCATCCGGAGCACTGGTCGAGACCGGTGGATCGGGGCCCTCGGCCTGCCGTTCAGCGGATGCGGTGGCCGGGCGCCCTCGGTCAGGCGGCTGCCCCGGCCGGCTCCGGTGACGGAATCCGGCGCCCGTGCGAGGTGCGCCAGGTGCGCCAGAGAAACACCGGCCAGGCGATCGCCGCCGCCAGACCGCCAACGGCGAAGGCCGTCAGCAGCAGATGGGAGGAGCCGCCGCCGGTGGCGAAGACTCCGCCGGGGGCACCGGAGTCCAGCGCCACGGCCGTCTCGCCGACCGGCATCGAATCCGGTCCGTCGTAAAGGAGGACGTTCGTGCGCGTGGACGTACCGTCCGCCGCCTTCCAGTCGCCGTAGAAGTCACAGGACCCGTGGCTGCAGACCTCCCGGGCGGCAGTGAACGTCCCGGTGACCCCGCTGCCGCTCTGTGCCTTCCAGGCCGGCACGAGATCGGGCGCGGCCTTGGCAATGCCGACGAAGGCTATGAAGGGCAGGCCGATCCAGAGGAACACCGACATGCGCCAGTGGCGCTTCGCGGGGGAATTGATCATGATGGCGGAGCCTACGACGCGGTCCGGGTTTCGTAAAATCCTTTCCGCCGCGAAAACCACCGGACACGGTGCATGCCACCCTCGTGCCACGACACGGCGCCAACTGCGGCCCGGGAGAAGCTGGTGACGGCCCATCGGCCGCGCGGCCGGCGATCCGGTCCATCGGCTCGAGCACGGCCCGGGTATCCGCACCACCGTAGTGTCCGGATCTCGCAACAGTGCGGCGAAGATCAACGGAGCCGGCCGGACGTGCCCCCTAGGCTGCCCCGCATGAGCCCTCATCTTCTGCCGTCGCCGCCGCGAGCGCGGCCTGGGTGTGGACGCCGGACGACGCCGAGGTCGTCGAGGACGAGGAGTACACGCTCCTGCGACTGCCCGACTACTACGCCTTCAACCTCTCGCTGGTCTCCTTCACACCGGCCGGCGCCCCGGGCACGGCCGTCGACGCGGTGCTGGAGCGAGCGCGCACGTTCGGGCTGCCGACGCTGGACTGGCAGGTGCTGCTCGGCTCTCCGGCCGGGCTGGCCGCCGAGCTGGCCGCGCGCGGCGGGCGGGTGAAGCTCGTCCTGGAGGTCCTGGCCGCGGACCTGAGCCGGGGCGCACCCCCGCTGCGGCCGCCCACGGCGGACGTATCGCTCCGCTGGGCAACGGACTTCGCGACGGCGCGGGACGGGGCGGCGGTCGAGATCACCGGATTCCGCGGTGCACTCCCGCCCGACGACCGGATCGAGCTGGTCGCGACCAGGAACGCCGAGGCCGTTCCGGCCGGGGACGGAGGCACGGTCGTCGCCTACGTGAACGGTGAACCCGCCGGAACCGGCGGGGTCACGATCGTGGACGGCATCGCGCGGCTGACGGGCGGGGTGGTCGCCCCGTCCCGGCGGGGTCAGGGGCTGTACCGGGCGGTGCTCGCCGCCAGGCTGTCCTACGCGGCGGCGCACGGGGCGACGATGGCACTGGTCAAGGCCAACCCGGCCACCTCCGGCCCGATCCTGCGCAAGGCGGGCTTCACGGCCTTCGGCCCGGAGCCCGTCTACGCCGTACCGCTGCACTGAGGTGGCCCGGCTGCTGCTCGGCTCCCTCAGGGCCCGGCCGGGGGGGGCGCGCGCCACCCCCCGACCAGTGAGCGCTGTCTGAGGGAGTCGCGCGAGATTTGCGCGGGGGGGGGGCTGAGAGGGAGGTGGGGGGTGTGT
>NZ_JBHWBW010000387.1:0-3753 GCF_042735675.1 Kitasatospora sp. NPDC059571 | reverse complement strand
GCGCGCCCCGGCGCCGGGGGGGCTACCCGGCCGGCGCCCCGGACCCCCTCTCCGCCGCACCGCCGCCGGGCGGGGGCCGGGCGGCCGCGCGGCCCCCCCCGCCCCCGCCCGCCCGCCCCCGCGACCGAGCCCGAGACCGGGACCGTGCAGTGCTCCGATCCGGATCACTGCGGGGGCGGACTGTCCCAGCTGTAGAGGTCGGGCATATTGTGCCTGCCGCCGGAGTTCTGGTTCTCGATCTTCGCGTCGGCCGTGTAGGACGTCCCGTCGGCGAAGACCACCGAGCAGCGCAGACGGGCGGTGTCGCCGCGCATCGTGTCGTGGACGTGCGGGGTGCAGGAGACCGAGGTGACCGGTCGGTGGTCCACGTCGGTCAGGTGGGACTTCATCGCGTTCTGCAGGTCGACGTAGGCGTCCGTGTTGGGCCCGCATCCGGCCGCGCCCCCTGCGACGACGGCCGTCAGCACGAGGAGCCCCGCTCCTCGCCGGAACGCTCCCGCAGCGCACTGCCCGCGAAGTCGGGCCATCCTCATCGGCAGGGCTCCCGGTCGGTCGGTCGAAGAGCCCCGAGCGTAGCGCGGACGTCGGTCGGCCCTCGCCGCGGGCCCGGGGGCGTGCGTCAGGTGTCCCGTCCGGGGGATTCGCTCCGGTCCGCCGCCGGCCCGGTCAGCGGGAGGGCCGGGAAGCCGTGGTGCTGCCACAGCTGCCGGGATGCCTCCTCCGGGTAGGCCGCAACGGCCGGCCGGGTGTCGAAGAGCCGGACGAGGCGCCGCTCGACGTCGTAGGCGGGCCAGCCGGGATCGCCGTCGGCGGCGAACGCCGTCCACGCGGCGCGCATCCGTGCGGACAGTTCCTCCGCCTCCGGCGACGGGGTCCCGCCGATCAGCATGGCGGGCCCGCCGTCGCTCAGGTTGCCGAAGACCAGCGGTACGTCGAGCCCGTGACAGGCGCCGAGGGCACCGCCCAAACCCGGGGCGGGCCAGGTCAGCTCGTAGAGGTGGGTCCGCCCGCCGGCGGCGGTGTGCGCCTGCGCGAGGTGAAGGGTCGGCATCCGGAACAGCCAGTCGGCGTTGACCAGTTCGTAGAGCTCCTCCGGCCCGGCGGCCGGGAAGGCCTCCCGGTAGCGGCGGGCTCCGTCGGGGCCGGGGGCGAGCGCGTGCAGGGCGGTGTCGGCCTGTTCCTGCGTCACCCGGCCCAGCACGCCGTCGATCAGGCTGAACAGCCGGTGCTCGTCGCGGGTGTGGCCGACGAGGAGGTCGACGCCCCGGCCGGCGCCGCCGGCCAGCGCCTGCCAGGGGGTGGCGGGCAGGACGTCGCCGTCGACGACGGGCGCGAACGGGATCGCCCGCTGGGTGATCGGCCCCCAGCGGTCCTTCCACCGGCCGATCCTCGCGGCGACCGCGTCGCCGGCGGCGGACAGCCGGGACGGGGACACCCCGGACAGCTCGGCCGCCGTGGGCCGCACCCCCACCTCGGCGGCGCAGGCTGCAGCGATGTCGGCGGCCAGCTCCGGCGAGAAGTACGTCCCCGGGACGCTCTGCGCGACGGCCCGGCGGAAGAGCCCGGCCGCACCCGGCACGGCCAGCAGCGCGGCAACCGATCCACCGCCGGCGGACTGGCCGAAGACCGTGACCCGGTCCGGGTCGCCTCCGAAGGCCCGGATGTTGTCGTGCACCCACTGCAGCGCGGCGACCTGGTCGAGCAGACCCCGGTTGGCGGGGGCACCGTCGATCTGCGCGAAGCCCTCGGCGCCCAGCCGGTAGTTGAGGGTCACCACGACGACCCCGCCACTGGCCAGGCGGCCGCCGTCGTACTCGGGGAGACCGGACGTGCCGAACACGTACCCGCCGCCGGGGATCCACACCATCACCGGAAGGCCGGCCCCGACGGCCGGATCGGGCGACCAGACGTTCACCGTCAGCCAGTCGTCGCCCGCTGTCTCCTTCGCGAGTTCGTCCATGCCGAACAGACCGGCCTGCGGTGGCGGCGGGCCGTACGACTCCGCCGCCCGGACGCCCTCCCAGCCGTGCACCGGCCTCGGGGCGGCGAAGCGCAGTGCACCGACCGGCGGCTCGGCGAACGGGACGCCGCGGAAGACCGCCCGCCCCGCCTCCCAGGTGCCGCGCAGCACTCCGGCCGCTGTTCGGACCTCGGGCGCGGATGCGGGATCGGACGGACAGGATGCGCTGGCGGTCACGACGACCCCTCCGACGGATCGGGCTCGATCGGGCCACGGGCGGCCCGGTCCGCCGAGCATGTCACCGCACCGGGGTGCGGGCCAGCCGTTTTCGGACCGCGGGAGAGCCCGGCACCACGGGTGGGGAGCCCCGCCTCCGGCTCAGCGGTGCTCGGGGTTCTCGGAGTCGAAGCGGCAGCCGGCGTCCCACTCGGAGCGCTGGTTGCCGTGGGCGGGGATGCCGCCGGCGTCCTTGAGCATCCGGGCGAGGTGGAGGAGGTTCCAGGTCATGAAGGTGGTGTTGCGGTTGGTGAACTCGTTCTCCGGCCCGCCGGAGCCCGGGTCGAGGTAGGACGGCCCCGGGCCCGCCTCGCCGATCCAGCCCGCGTCCGCCTGCGGCGGGATGGTGTAGCCGAGGTGCTGCAGGCTGTAGAGGACGTTCATCGCGCAGTGCTTGACGCCGTCCTCGTTGCCGGTGATCAGGCAGCCGCCGACCCGCCCGTAGAAGGCGTACTGCCCGGCCTCGTTCAGGATCGACGAACAGGCGTACAGGCGTTCGATCACCTTCTTGGTCACCGAGCCGTTGTCGCCGAGCCAGATCGGCCCGGCCAGGACGAGGATGTCGGCGGCCATCACCTGGCTGTAGACCACCGGCCACTCGTCGGTCTCCCAGCCGTGCTCGGTCATGTCGGGCCAGACGCCGGTGGCGATGTCGAGGTCGACCGCGCGCACGACGTCGACCGCCACGCCCTGGCGCTCCATGATCGCGACACTGCGGTCGATCAGACCCTGGGTGTTGCTGCGCTCCGGAGAACGTTTCAGGGTGCAGTTCAGGAAGATCGCGCGGAGGTCGTCGTAACGCGGCGCAGCGCCCTGATTGCTCATGGCGGCCAGCTCAGCACGGGCTACGGAGCCGGGCCACCCCGGTGAACCGTCCGGGTGGGCGGCCCGCGGCCGTCGGCCGTGGCCCGTCCGGGCGGGGCGGGGAACAGATCGGCCGTGCGCGGTGTTGTGCGCTCCGGCGCATCAGCCGACTTGACCGCCCCCGAAGGGAACCCTCCGTTGAGCCTGTACGACATCCCGCTGCGCACCCTCGCCGGCGAGCCCTCCTCGCTCGCCGACCACAAGGGCAAGGCCCTGCTCCTGGTGAACGTGGCGTCCAAGTGCGGCCTGACCCCGCAGTACGCCGGCCTGGAGCGCCTGCAGCAGCGCTACGCGGACCGCGGCTTCACCGTGCTCGGCTTCCCGTGCAACCAGTTCCTCGGGCAGGAGCCCGGCTCGGCCGAGGAGATCCAGACCTTCTGCTCCACCACGTACGGCGTCTCCTTCCCCCTGTTCGAGAAGATCGACGTGAACGGCGAGGACCGGCACCCGCTGTACGAGCGGCTGACCGAGACCGCCGACGCCGAGGGTGCCGCGGGCGACGTCCAGTGGAACTTCGAGAAGTTCCTGCTCTCCTCGGACGGCTCGGTGGTCGGCCGTTTCCGCCCGCGCACGGAGCCGGAGGCCGACGAGATCATCGCCGCGATCGAGGCCAACCTGCCGGCCTGATCCCCCGGCCCGCCGGACCCCTGGCC
>NZ_JBHWBW010000386.1:4045-7644 GCF_042735675.1 Kitasatospora sp. NPDC059571 | reverse complement strand
TCCGGCGGCAGGGAGTCGCCGGCTGGGCCCCCGCGGCGGGGGGGGGGGGGGTTCCCGCGGGCGGAGGCCCCGCGCCGGGGCCGCGCCCCGCCGCCGTGAGGGCGGCCCGGGTCTGCGGCCCGTACAGGGTGCCGTTGCGCTCGTCGCCCTTGATGTGGTGCTGGCGCTGGAAGTCCGCCAGCACCCACTGCGTCCACGAGTCGAAGTTCCCGCTGAGGAACCAGGTGTTGAGGTGGTGGTCGCCGCAGTCCACGGTCAGCAGCAGCTGCTGCATCGAGGTGACGTCCGCCCCGGAGTCGCCCGGCTTGAGCGTCCGGGTGACCGCCGGCGCGGAGGCCGACGGGCTCGCCGAACTCGGGCCGGGGCTCGGCGCGGCCGGGCCCGAGGCGCTCACCACCGACACCGGCGCCTTGCTGGTCGGCGCCTTGCTGCGGCTCCCGCTCGCGCTCACCCGCGGCTTGGCGGACGCGGAGGCGTCACCCGTCGGGGCCGGTGCGTCGGTGCTCGGCGGCACGTCGATGCTGCCGCTCGGTGCGGGCAGCGCCTGGTCGGGGCCGCCGCCGTCCGAGGAGGGCACCAGCGCGAGGGCCAGGCCGGCGCCGACCGCGGCGATGCCCAGACCCGCGGCGATGACCACCGTCCGCCGCCGGCCGGCGTGCAGCTGCTCGCTCTCGCGCCGCTCGGCCCGGCCGCCCGGCCGCTGCTGCGGCATGCCCTGGAAGGAGAAGACGCCCAGGTCCTGACCGCCTTGCGGACCCGGCCGCCGGCCGTCGGCCACCGACTGCGGCGGTACACCCGGCACCGGCGGGACCCCGACCAGCTGGAACGGCTGCTGCGGGCCGACCGCGAACGACTGCGGCGGCGCGGGCGGCACCGGGGCCCCGGCCGGGGGCGACTGCGGCGGCGCGGGCGGCACCGGCGGCATCAGCGCCGTCCCGAACGGGTCCTGGCCCGGGACGGAGGGCGCGCCGCCGTACCCGGTCGCGGCGGCCGGCACGTACGGCCGGACCAGCGGCGGGCCCTCCATGTGCGGCAGGACGGCGGTCTCGGTCACGTCCGGGTGCGAGGAGGTGCAGGCACAGCCGGAGGCGGCCCGGACCGTGCCGCACAGCGGGCAGTGCTCTCCCGGCATGGGCCGGTCCTCCTCGATCAGTGTGACGAACGCGCCCGATTATGCAGGAGGTTGTGCGGAGGCGACAGGGACGATCGGTGGCGTTCGGGCGGCTTGTCCCGTTTGATGGCGAAACAGCCGCGGTGAACGGTCGGTGATGAACCGGCGTATCCCGGACAGCTCCGCCCCACCGGGCCCCGCCGCGCCCATAGCCTCGCCCTGACGGTGTCTTCGGCCGGGGGAGCGGTGGAACACATGGCGGCGCAGCGGTACCGGTACGTCCTCGCCCTCTTCGGCGTCCTGCTCCTGGCCGCCCTGCCCCTCTACCTCCGGCCCGGCCACCGGTGCCCGGCCGACGGCCTCCCCTGCGTGGCGCCCGAGTACGCACCCGGCGGCATCCTCGGCCCCTACGAGCTCACCCGCCCCGGCTGGCTCGCCGGGTACTGGGCCCTCGCCCTGGTGGCGGGCGGCGCGGCCCTCGCCCGGCACTACCGCCGCGCCGGACTCCCGTACCGCGCGCTGCCGGTGCTGGCGGCGGCCGCCGCGACGGCCGGGACGACCGCCGTGCTGACCGCCGTCCACTGGCGGGGCCTGCGGTCCCCGTCCGCCTGGGCCGAGACCGCCCACCTGCTGGTCTTCAACGGCGCCAGCCCGCTCATCGTGATGGCCGCCGCCCTGCTCGCCCTGGCCGCCGCCGAACGCAGCCCCGCCCTGGCCGCGTTCGCCCTCGCCTGGGCCGCCCTCGCCCACACCGCCGCCACCCGCGACGGCCTCACCACCCTCGGCCGGCTCGGCCTGCCCCTCGACCCCGTCGACGACCCGTGGGGACTCCGGGCGCTGCCCAACATCGCCGTACCGGCCCTGGTCCTCCTGGCCGCCGCCCTCGCCCGGCCACCGGCCGGCCGCCCGCCCCTCAGCCGGCCGCCGGGGCGGCGCCGGAGGCACTGAGCGCGGCGGCCGCGGCCACCGTCTGCGGATGGTCGGCGCCGAAGGCGGCCGACCAGGTGCGGCGCACCCTGTCGGCAGGGGTCAGGCGGGCAGATCGCGGGAGCGGTGCTCCTCCAGGATGCGGTAGCCGGCGGCGGTGTAGAGGTTCATCGCGACCTCGTTGCCGCCGAAGACGTTGAAGAGCAGGGTGTCGTCGCCGGCCGCGGCGGTGGCGCGCTCGCCGACCGCCATCGCGGTGTGTCCGTGGCCGCGGCCCCGGTGCTCGGGGTGGACCTCCAGGGAGTAGCCGAAGGTGACGCCCGGGAGGAAGCCGTGGTGCAGCCAGCCCGTTCCGACCGGCTCGCCGTCGTGCTCCAGGACGATGAAGGCGTGGCCCTCGGTCGCCACGCCCTGGGGGAGCAGCCGGGCGAAGTCGCGGTCGGACTTGGCCCGGGCCTGCGCCGGGTCGAGGGCGCCGGCCCGGACGATGTCGGCGACGTAGCCGTCCTCCTGGGCGGTGAGCCAGGCCGGGTACTCGGCGGCGGTCAGCGGACGGTACGTCAGCGAGCCGTCGAGCGGGGCCGGGTCGCCGACCGGCTTGCAGCGGTTCTGTCCGCGCACCCCGTAGTCGTCGAAGAGCGGGTCGGGCGCCGTCAGGCCGACGAAGACCTGCCGGGCGCCGCGCTCGGCGCACCAGCGCTCGGCCCACTCGCGCGCCGCCAGGCGGTGCCGTTCCTCGCCGCCGGCCCCCGGTTCGAGCCGGAGTTCGCCGATCCGGCCGACGAGGACGCCGTTCTCCTCGGCGACGCCGACCGCGAGGTGGCCGACCGTCCGCCCGTCGGCGGTGATCGCGGCGACCTGCAGGGCCTCGGCCCGCTCGCGCCCGCGCTCGGCGAGGGCCGTCGCGGCGGCGTTGGTGAGCCCGGCCGCGCGGTAGGCGGCGGTGCGGCGGCGCAGGTGGCCGGGCAGCCAGGCGGACGGGTCGGCGATGAGGGTGATCTCGGTCATCCGTCAACGGCAGCACGGCGTACGGCCCGTGGTCCACCGGTTTTCCGCGGACGGCCCGGCGGACCGCCGCCGGCCGGGGCCGGCCTGGCAGGATGGGGGCATGTCTGTCGTGAAGATCAATGTGCTCAGCGTGCCGGCCGAGATGCGCGAGACGCTGGAGAAGCGGTTCGCCGCCCGGGCCGGCGCGGTGGAGAACTCGGACGGCTTCGAGTGGTTCGAGCTGCTCCGCCCGGTGGAGGGCACCGACCAGTACCTGGTGTACACCCGGTGGGCCTCCGAGGAGGCGTTCCAGGCGTGGATGTCCGGCCCGATGCAGCAGGCGCACCGCCAGGGCCCGCCGGCCGCCGAGGGCGAGGCGCCGAAGCGCCCGGCGGCCAGTGACTCCACGCTCTGGTCGTTCGAGGTCGTGCAGTCCGCCGGTCCGAAGGCCTGAGGCCGGGCGGGCCGGGGGGGGGGGACGACCCCGGGCCCCGCGGGGGGCAACCCCCCCCCCCGGGGGACCCCACCCCCCGGGGGGGGGGGCCCCGCGGGCGCCGCCCCCGGGCCCCCCCCC
>NZ_JBHWBW010000386.1:0-4035 GCF_042735675.1 Kitasatospora sp. NPDC059571 | reverse complement strand
GCCCGGCGCCCAGTCCCGCCACGCTCTGGTCGTTCGCGGTCGTGAAGACCCCCGGACCGTAGCCCTGCGCCCGCCCGGCCGGGCGGCGGATCAGTCCCGCGGCCCGGACGGCTCGAACGCCACCGGCGCGTCGAACGCAGCCCGCCGGGTGGTGCGCCGCAGCGTGCGCAGCAGCGGGCCGCCGACGGTGAGGCAGAGCACCGCGGTGAGCGCGGCCCTCGGCAGGTCCCAGCCGAGCGAGGTGGTCAGGCAGTAGAGCGCGAACCGCGGAAGGTTCGCCGCCAGCGGGTCGCCCGGGACGAACGCGATCGAGCTGGCCTGCCCGGCGATGTACGGCCAGCCCTGCAGGTTCATCACCGTGCCGTACGCGACGGCGGCGACGGCCCCGTAACCGGCCAGCAGCAGGTGCTCGCGGCGCCCGCGCAGCCGGTCCGGGCCCGGGAGCAGCCCGGCGCCCAGGCAGACCCAGCCCATGGCGAGCATCTGGAACGGCAGCCAGGGGCCGACCCCGCCGGTGAGCAGGGCCGAGGCGAACATCGACACCGCGCCCAGCACGAAGCCGAAGCCCGGGCCGAGCGCCCGCCCGGCGAGCACCATCAGGAAGAACATCGGCTCCAGCCCCGCGGTGCCCGCGCCGAGCGGCCGCAGGGCGGCGCCGGCCGCGGCGAGCACGCCGAGCAGGGCGACCGCCTTGGCGTCCAGACCGGGTGCGCCACCGCCCGCCGTGCGGCCCTCGGCGATCTGGGCGACCACCACGGCCAGCAGCAGCGGCAGCAGCAGGGCGAACAGCCAGGGCGCGTCCGCGGAGTGGCCGACCAGGTCGGAGCCGGGGGCGGCGAGCAGCGGCCAGCCGAATGCGGCCACCCCCACCGCGGTCAGCAGGGCGAGCGCGGTGCCCGAACGGCGGCCGAGCGGTGCGGGGCGGGCGAGGGCGCTCATGCCGCTCCGTCCAGGGCGGCGCGGACCTGGCCGACGGTCAGCCACGGGCCCGGCGCCATCACCTTGGCGACCTGCGGCGCGAAGACCGGGGAGGCGGTGACGACCTCGGCGGTCGGCCCTTCGGCGACGACCTCGCCGTCGGCCAGCACCACGGTGCGGTGGGCGAGTTCGGCGGCGAGTTCGACGTCGTGGGTGGCCAGCAGCACGGCGTGCCCGGCGGCGGCGAGCGCGCGCAGCACCGTCACCAGGCGGGCCTTGGCGGCGTAGTCGAGGCCGCGGGTCGGCTCGTCGAGCAGGACGGCCGGCGGCCGTGCCGTGAGCACCACGGCGAGGGCCAGGGTGAGCCGCTGCCCCTCGGACAGGTCGCGCGGGTGCCGGGCGTCGTCGATGCCGGGCAGCAGCTCGGCGACCAGGGCCCGGCAGGTGCCGGCGGGGGCGCCGGCGTCCCGGTCGGCGGCGGCGCACTCGGCGGCGACCGACTCGGTGTACAGCAGGTCGCGCGGGTCCTGCGGGACGAGGCCGATCCGCTTGACCAGTTCCTGCGGGCGGGCCCGGTGCGGGGCGAGCCCGCCGGCCAGGACGCTGCCGCCGGCCGGGGCGTGCAGGCCGACCAGGCTGCCGAGCAGGGTGGACTTGCCGGCGCCGTTGCGGCCCATCAGCGCGGTGACCTCGCCGGCCCGCAGGGTGAGGCCGGCGCCCCGCAGGGCGGGCACCGGGCCGCGCCGTACGGTGAGCCGGTCGGCCGCCACGAGCACCTCGCCGGGCGCCGCGCCCGGCGGTGCGGCGGGTGGGGTCCGGTCGGCGAGGCGGTCGCGGAGCGGCGCGGCGCGGCGCCGGGCGTCGCGGACGGAGAGCGGCAGCGGCGACCAGCCGGCGGCCCGGCCGAGGGCGACCACCGGCGGGTGGACGGGGGAGTGCGCCATGACCTCGGCCGGGTCGCCGAGGACCGGCGGCTCGCCCGGCCCGGGGAGCAGCAGCACCCGGTCGGCGTACTGGACGACCCGCTCCAGCCGGTGCTCGGCGAGCAGCACGGTGGTGCCGAGGTCGTGGACGAGCCGCTGGAGGACGGCGAGGACCTCCTCGGCGGCGCCCGGGTCGAGGGCGGAGGTCGGCTCGTCCAGCACCAGCACCTTCGGATGGACGGTGAGCACGGAGCCGATCGCGACCCGCTGCTGCTGCCCGCCGGAGAGCGAGGTGAGGGCGCGGTCGCGCAGGTCGGCGAGGCCGAGCAGGTCGAGGGTCTCCTCGACGCGGCGCCGCATGACGTCCGGGGCGAGGCCCAGCGACTCCATGCCGTAGGCGAGTTCGTCCTCGACGGTGTCGGTGACGAAGTGTCCGCGCGGGTCCTGTCCGACGGTGCCGACCAGGTCGGCGAGGTCGCGCGGGCGGTGGGTGCGGGTGTCCCGGCCGTCGACGGTGACCCGGCCGCGCAGGGTACCGCCGGTGAAGTGCGGGACGAGTCCGTTGACCGTGCCCAGCAGCGTCGACTTGCCGGAGCCGGACGGCCCGACCAGCAGGCACAGTTCGCCCTCCGGCACGGTCAGGTCGACGCCGGCCAGTGCGGGGGAGGCGGCGTCGGCGTACTGCACCGACACCTGCTCGAAGGTGATCACGGACTCCTCCTCGGCGGGACGGGTGCGGCGACGGCGGGCAGCAGCCCGACCAGCACGGCGGCGACGGCGGGCAGTGGCAGGGAGGGCACCGACGGCGGGACGACCGGCGGGGCGAAGGCCGCCGGGTACCGCCCGGCGCACCAGATCGTGAGGGCGGCGACCGCGATCCCGGAGCCGGCGACCAGCCACTCGCGCGCCGCCCACGGGTCCGGGCGGTAGCGGGTGCGGACGCTGCGGCGCCCGCCGGCCGCCAGCCCGGCGCCCGCCGAGGCGAGGCCGAGCAGCAGCACCGGCAGCGCCCAGCCGGCGCCCTCCGAGCCGAGCAGC
Organism: Kitasatospora sp. NPDC059571; assembly: GCF_042735675.1. Taxonomy (NCBI): domain Bacteria; kingdom Bacillati; phylum Actinomycetota; class Actinomycetes; order Kitasatosporales; family Streptomycetaceae; genus Kitasatospora; species Kitasatospora sp. NPDC059571. The sequence continues at coordinate 1,156 of NZ_JBHWBW010000386.1, read as the reverse complement.
CCGTACAGCGCCGCGCAGACGCCGGCCAGGCCCAGCAGGGTGAGCGCCGCGGTGGCCCGGGCGATCCGCGGCGGCACCGCGGCCGTCCGGCCGAAGCCGCGGGAGTCCATCGCGGCGGCCAGGGCGACGGACCGCTCCAGCGCGCCCTCCAGGACGGGGAGCCCGACGCCGAGCAGGGCCGCGATGCCGCGGTCGGTGCGGCCGCGCAGCCGGCGGGCCGCCCGCAGCCGGCGCACGTCGGCGACCAGGTTGGGGGCGAAGGTCATCGCCACCACGGCGGCCAGTCCGGCCTCGTAGAGCGCGCCGGGCAGGGCGCGCAGCAGCCGTGCGGGCGAGGCCAGCGCGTTGGCCGCCCCGAGGCAGACCAGCAGGACGGCGAGCCGCAGCCCCTCGTACAGCGTGAAGAGCAGCGACTCCAGGGTGATCGGGCCGCCGATCCGGACCCCCTGCGCCCAGCCGGGCAGCGGCACCCGGGGCAGCGTGAGCAGCACGTGGGTGCCGGGGATCGGGGAGCCGAGCAGCACGGTGAACGCCAGCCGGACGGCCAGCACCACCAGGCCGAGCCGCAGGAACGCCCCGTACGAGCGGGACCACGGCTCCTCGCCGCGCCGGGCGGCGACCACGTGGCCGGCGACCGCGGCGACCAGCAGCAGCAGGACGGGGTTGGTGGTCCGGGACGCGGCGGCGGCGAGGCCGAGCGCCCAGAGCCACCACGCGCCGGGGTGCAGCCGGCGCGGTCCGGTGAGGGCGGGGGAGGTGCGCATGCGGATCCCGGTGGTCCGTCAGTTCCGGCGCCGGGAGCGCAGGTAGGCGCCGGCGCCGAGCAGCAGGACGAGCGCGCCGCCGAGGACCGGGCCGGTCAGCCCGCCGGAGGAGTCGGCGCCGTCGTGGCCGGCCGGTGCGGCGGCGACCGCCTCGCCGCAGCCGGCCCGCGGGTACCCGGCGATGGCGCACAGGATGCCGTTGGTGTCGTAGCGCAGCGGCGGTGCGAGGGCGGCGAGCACCTCGGCGGAGGTGGCGGCGGCGGGTACCGAGGCGCAGCCCGTCCGGGCGTCGGGCCGGGTGCCGGCGCCGGCCGGCGCGTCGGCGGCCGTGCCGAAGTCCAGCACCACCGCGACCCGCGTGCGGTCGGCCCGGGCGGGGGGGGCGGCGCAGA
>NZ_JBHWBW010000385.1:0-7661 GCF_042735675.1 Kitasatospora sp. NPDC059571 | reverse complement strand
CGCCAGCTGTTCGACGAGAACCATGCCTTCACCTCCTCCGTCACGTCATCAATCACGGCTGCTGCTTGACTCAATAGCCCCCTGAGATGTCTCTCATGGAAGGACGGCGGGGAGGTGGTCACGGTGGCCGACGGACCGAACGGCGGACGCGACGTATCGGGAACGGTGATGGCCGTGGTGCTGGTGGTGATCGTGCTTGGCCTGATGCTCTTGGGGGCGACCGCGAACGACCCGCCCGGCCAGTCCGGCTGCATGGCCTCCTGCGACTTGCACTGAGCCTGCGCCTCTCGGCCCTCGGCAATGGGCTTTTTTGAGCACCCCCTGGGGGACTGTCCCCGCATGGGCGAGCGCCAGTTAGACCTGAGGAGCGTGTTGCCGCACGGCTGGTCCTTGTGATCGTCACTTCTCGTGCCTCACGTCGCCGATCACTGACATCTCACGTCGCGACCCACTGACGTTCTGACGTCGTCCGACACCCGCCTCCGCCCCAGCCCGCCTCCGCCCCGGCCCGGTCACCGGGCGCGCGGCCGGCCGGACGCGGAGAGAAGAGAAGGGCCAAGCAGCGGCCCTGGAGCGCGCAAACACCGCACGCCCCAGAACCGCCAACCACAACAACCAGAACAAGGGGCACAGAGGGGTTGCCGGGATTCCGGCGCACCTTGACAATGGCCTGTGACCTGCGGAAACACGCCCGATCCGGTGCTGGCCGGTGGTCGGGGAGGTGGTCGGGGAACCGGAGGGGGAAACCGCAGGCCCTCGCAGCGTCCGGATCTCCCGCAGCCTTGCCTCCTACGGATCGGTCCGGATCGTCTCGGTCTCCGGGAGAATCGGCACGCCCCAGGAGCCGTTGATCAGTAGGCTGGCTCACCGACTATCAGATCGTGTTGCTACGACGAGGGCGGGGGCTTCGTGTCGGAAGCAGTGCTGAATGTCGTGATCGGGCTGATCACGAGCGTCGTCAGTGGCGGGTCCGTCTGGGCCTGGAAGCGGGTGAGCACCGCTCGCATCCTGCACCAGAAGCAGGCGCTGCTTGGCCTGCGGCCCGGTGCAGCGTGCGTCATCATCCTGAATAGCCACTGGCAGATGCCCACCGTCACTGAGCACGGTGACGTCTACGCGATCATCGAACTTGCGATGCTCGCCGAGGAGGCGGGGTGCGGATTCTCCCTCGTTGCCGCAGAAGCGCCTGAGCTGAATGGGGATCGCACCGAACTGAGCATCGGTGGCTTGGGGTCGAACCGACGCAATGTCGAGTACGTGGCGAGGCACCTGCCCGGTGTGAAGGTCAATCAACGCGGTGACTTCACCGTCGGTGGTGAGCGCTTCCTCCATAAGTATGGTCGAACGGACCATGCGCTGGTCGCGAAGTTCACCCCTCCTCAGTCGGCACAGCCGGTCCTCATGATCATGGGGCAGTCGGCGATCGCAAACCGTGCGGCGGTGCACCTGCTCAAGCGCGACTACAAGCGTCTCGTCAGGGAGGTCGAGTCTCTCGATCGATTCTGTCTCATGCTGCGCGTCGACGCGGCGGACACCTACGGCTACCAGGCCGTCGATGTCGCTACCGACTTGTCGGCTGTCGCGTTCTAGGGCGCACCCTCCTGCAGAGACCGGGTTCGGCCAGCCAAGCCCTGGCGGGGCTGGCCTTTCACGCCCAACAAAAGTCAGACGAGACAACTCCGCCCACGCTCACTGGCAAATTCCTCGCCTCAACGCCGGACGGGACAGCATCATGATGCCCATGCACATCACGGCCTGCCGACAAGAAGATCTGGAGGTGCTGGAGGAGCGTCTGCCCTCCTCCAGCGCCGTTTCCTACCACGCCCAGCGGTTCGCCCGGCAGGCATCAGGGACCAGCACGTTCCTCGTGGCCTGGCTGGATGCCCAGCCGGCAGGGATCTGCGAAGTGCGCTGGGACGGCTGCGCGGCGCCAGAAGTGAGAGCAGTCCTCGCGGACTGCCCGGAGATCAACGGTTTGCACGTCGTCGATGTGCTTCAGTCTCGCGGGGTAGGCAGCACCCTGATCCGTCACGCCGAACAGCTCGCTGGCGAGCGAAACGCACAGCTGATCGGACTGGGAGTAGACGATCACGGAAATCCGCGGGCCGCAGCCCTATACGCTCGATTGGGATACGAGCCCACGGTCCGCTACGTGGATCGCTACTTCTACACGGACGACACGGGTGCGGAACACCCAGTCGAAGATCCCGCCATCTTCCTGGTGAAGGAGCTCCCGCCCCGGCCCCAGTCCTGACCGCGCCCTCGCGCCATCAATCCGGATTAACGAAGCGCGGCCAGATGATTCCCCATTAGCTGGCCGCCAGCGGGGAATCGGAACCGGCCACTAACAGCCGGTCAGGGCCGGCAGGGCGCCCAGGTCGCCGGGTCGGTCAGGTGTGGTCGTTCGGCAGTTCGGTGTCGGCGAGGTGGCCGGGGCCGAGGCAGCGGCGGGCACCGGGCACCGCCAGTCCGTCCCGACCCTGGACCTGGCCAGCTATCGGGCGGCCCCTCCCGAGCGGCGTCCGTCCGCAGGTCAGCGCGCCGCAGGGTGGGGAATCCCGTGAGCAGGTCCGAGGAGCACCCGAGCGTGGGGTGGGGAAATCCAAGGATCCTCATCATTCTCGGATCCGGCGGGACGAAGGGCAGCAAGACGCAGTCTTGAGAGTGACGCACCGCCAGGTGCGTACCAACCGGCGACTGGTCGGGGTCGGTGCGCTGGTGGAGGGTGGGGCTTAGGGTCCGTCTTCAAAGATGATCAAGCAATGAGATCATCTCGGGTGTGATACGTCGTCATGAGCTTTCGGACGTTGAGTGGGAGGTGCTGTCCCGGTTCCTGCCGAGGTCGGGGACCGGGCGGCCCAGGTCGAACGACCGGGTGGTGCTGAACGGGATCGTGTGGAAGCTGCGGACCGGCTCGGCCTGGCGTGACGTGCCTGATCGCTACGGCTCGTGGCAGACCCTGTACACGCGTTTTCGCAGGTGGGCGTTGGACGGCACGTTCTCCCGCATGCTGGAGCAGGTCCAGGCGGAGAAGGACGCGTCCGGTGACATCGACTGGCTGGTGTCCGTGGACTCGACAGTCGTCCGGGCCCATCAGCATGCCGCGGGCGGCAAAAGGGGGCACGTGACCGGGACGAAGCGGGTGATCACGCCCTCGGCCGATCCCGTGGAGGACTGAGCACCAAGCTCCACCTCGCCTGCGACGGCCGAGGCCGCCCGCTCGGCTTCGTCCTGACCGGCGGCAACACCAACGACTGCACCCGCTTCGAGCACGTCATGCAGACCATTCGCGTCCCCCGGATCGGGCCCGGCCGGCCTCGCACCAGGCCCGACCACGTGGTCGCCGACAAGGGCTACAGCTCCCGCAAGATCCGCACCTACCTGCGCAGACGCGGCATCCGGCACACCATCCCCGAACGCGCCGACCAGGTACTCAACCGCCTGAACCGCGGCTCACGCGGCGGTCGGCCCATCGGATTCGACCGACAGGCCTACCGCCTGCGCAACGTCGTCGAACGCTGCTTCAACCGGCTGAAGCAGTGGCGCGGCCTGGCCACCCGCTACGACAAGACCCGCGAGTCCTACCAGGCCGCCGTCACCATCGCGTCCATCCTGCTCTGGATTTGATCTTTGAAGACGATCTCTAGGTGTCCGTCGTGGTGCTGGGCGGCGCGGAGTCGGGCGCGCGGGGTGGGACGGCGGTGTGTCAACGCTGTGGTCTCTGCCGGCCCCGGCAGTCTAGTGTCCATGCCGGCCCTTTCCCGCCTCCTCCACCGCCGCGTACGCCCGTCGCGCTTGTGGCGCCGGGCCATCCGCGCACTGCGGCGCCGCCGCCGTCCCGTCCCGCCCCGGCCCGTGCTCGCCGGCGCCGGCCGCGGCTCCGGCGCTCCCGGCACGTGTCGCTGCGCGGCCGTGCCGACGCGGCAGGTCCTGGGCAACGGCACCGTTCTTGATCTCACGACCCACTCCGCCCGCTGCCCGGTATGGCGCAGCATCCCCGAGCGGCTCTCGACAGCCAGCCCCGTGCAACCGCCCAGCGACGCCACCTCCCAGTGATGCTTGGCGACCCCCGCCGCGCCCGGCCGGCCGCCAGGCCGGCCGCCGATGCGGCCGCTCTCGCCCTCGCCGGGCAGAACGCGGCGACGTGGGTGCGCGAACTCGCCGCCCGACAGAGCGCTCCGGCGCAGCGGCGTGTGCTGAGGCAGGTCGCCCACGCGCTGGGTCGCCTCGGCGACAGCCGAACAGGAAGCGGGCGCGAGGCGGCTGGGGCGTTGCTCTGGGCGGCGTGCACGGGACGGCTCCCGGTTCTGGAAACCGGAGAACGGGCTGCTCTGGTCGCCGTGTGCGCCATGGCCTTCGGATCCCGGTCACCCGAAAGGAGGGTGGCCGCATCGATGGCACGGGCCGTCACCGCCGGACGCGCGGCCCGACCCGAATGACCCGGCGCATGCTGTGAAGTCCGCGCGGATCCCGGCACGCGAGCCAGGACAACCCCGCCGGCCACCGGCCGGCAGAAGTGCCGCCTACGGCCCGGGCCCGTAGCGTGGACACCGCTCGACCCACTCCCGGAACGGATCGTGACCGCCCCTGTCGGGAGGTTCACATGCTCCTGCTCGCGCTGTTGACACCACCCGCCCTGCTGGGCGCACTGCTCCTGCTCGGCCGGTACGAGGAACGCCTCACCAGGCAGCTCACCACCCCGCCCCCGGCAAGCCCGCCACCCACACAGCAGCCATCCGCGGGTGAACCGGTCGGCCTTGGTCAGTGACGCCCGGCGACCAGCGCTGAGATCTCCAGCGAAACGCCCCGGGCGCACACCCGGGGCGTTGAGGGCGGTGATGATCGGCTCCGCCGGTCCGCAGCGCCTCGCCAAGGGCAAGGGCGCCGGGACCTGCGTCATGCCCCTCCCCTGGCACCTACCCGCACGGGGACGGCCGGAAGACCGCCCCCACCGCCGGGTCCCCGGGCAGCGCCGGCGACGGGATCAGATAATGCGCCGGCCGAGAGCAAGACGTAGCGGGGTGATGGCGTCACGGGCGGTCGCGGAGCACGGGAGGTGGCGTTGGCGGCGTCGATGGACCGGCACTCCCGGGCGCCCCGGCAGCCGTACTGGGCGGGCGTCGAGAACCGGTACAAGACCACGATGAAGCACAAGCAGGCCGGCCGGGACACCGCCGAGGCCCCGGCGGGCTGATCCACCCCAACGCGCGGTGCCTGGATCGGGCGTGAGGCCGGGTTCCGGCGCCCCTGCCCGGTAGCCGGTGTGTCTGCGCTGTCGGCGACGGGTGGCGGGGGAACGAGGCAGCCCTTCCCCCACCGCCTCGGGACGTCCTACAGGCCACTCGAAGATCCGGCCGTGGCGGCCTGGTCCTGACGCACCGCGCTGTGGGCGGGAGCACCGGACTGCGGCCCGGGGTTTCGTCGGCGCCGGACGGCCCACGCCGCCGCGCCGAGGGCGAACCCGTATACCGACACCAGCCCGTGCCCGTTGCCTTGGGCGAACCACATCGCCAGGCCGAGTACCGGGACGCCGACCGCCAGGGCGATCTCCTTCGGGAGCCGCGTGCGGGTGAGGAGGGCGAGGGCGAGAGTGGCGCCGAGGAAGTAGGTGGCGCCGGAACTGCCCGCGAAGTTGCGCGGATCGGTGCTGGGGCCGTCGCCGAGACCGAGCACGGTGTCGAGGCGGCCGGGCAGGACGACACCGGCCAGGAAGAACGCGGGGACCAGCCAACCGCCCCAGTACCACTCGGCGAGCACGGCGACGGCGGCGAGGGTGAGGAGGTTCCACAGGCCGCCGAAAAGGCCGCCGTTCTGCATGAACACCGAGGTGAACTCGCGCCACCAGCCGGACTTGGCCGGGTCGGCATCGAGCGCGTCCATCGCACCGGCCCAGGCAAGTTGGAGCAGGACGCCGCCGACGGCAAGCGCCGTCAGGCCGACTGCCGTCCACGGGACCGGACGCCCGCGCAGCGTGTCCCGGCCGACCACGCCGAGTCCGCAGTTGACCATCATGACCATCAGCGCGGCCGTGGTCACGTTGAAGACGATCGCCCCCATTGCCCGTTTCTCCCCCGATCACGGCGTTTTCCAACGCCGTTGGAAAATCTGTCGGCGCCAAGCTAGCACGGCTTTCGAACAGCATTGGAAAACGCCTGTACGGTGGGCGGGTGAAGCTCACCAGGGAGCGCATCGTCGACGCGGGGATGGTCGTCTTCGCCGAGGTCGGCTACCACCACCTGTCCATGCGCCAGGTCGCCGACCGACTGGACACCCATGCGGGAAGCCTCTACTACCACGTCCGCAGCAAGGACGAGCTGCTCGCCCTGATGGCCGACCGCATCTGCCGCCGCGCGTACGACGCCGGCACCGAGGCCCTCACCGCCCTCCCGCCCACAGCCGACTGGCCGGACCGCGTCCACGCCCAGGCCTCCGGCCTGCGCCACAGCATCGGACAGCACCCCGGCGGCGCCCGGCTCCTCGCCGAAAGCCCCGGCATGCTGAGCACCGGCGCACTCGCCCTGATGGAACGCCTGCTCGCCACCCTCAGCGACGCCGACCTGCCCGCCGACGATCGCGCCGTCGCCGCCGACACCCTCCTCAGCCACGTCACCGGCTTCGTCCTCCAGGAGCAGAACCAGCCCACCGCTCCCCCGCCCGTCACCGCCGAACTCCACACCGACCTGTGCGAGCGCTTCCCCCTGCTCATGGGCCCGACGTTCCCCCGCCTGAGCCAGGACGAGAAGTTCACCCGGAGCATCCGCCTGCTCTGCGCCGGCTTCGCGACACTCGCCCGGCCGCCGGCGACCGGCGCCTGAACCACGCACCGGGCGAACAGCCGTGCGACCCCATCGGCCGTACCCTCACGGTGGCGGCCAAGCAGAGGCACCCGTCTCCACGACAGCTACCGGCGCAGCGAGAACCAGGATCTCGGCGGGGACTACTTCCTCGAACGCATCGGCAAGGCCCGGCCGGCTTCCACGGTGCGGCCCGGAGCGGCGCTGGCCGGGGAATCTGTGGGCGCGGTGGCTCTCCAGGGTGATCATCGATGGCGAGACCGTCCCCTGTCGGGGAAGGCGACGAAGCCGGGGGCGTCCGATCGTGTGGCCTGCGGCCGAGCCCGATGAGGAGCCACCCTTGGAGACCCAGCCCGCCCACGCCGTCGGGATCCTCGGCAGCGTCGGCCGCCCCGAGCGGCTCCTGGTCACCTGGGCCGAGCAAATGGTGCGTGACCGCGCCGCTGGACGACGACCAGGCGCACACGGTCGCGGCCGCCCTGTCCGGCCATCTCCCCGACGCTCCCCGTCAGCGGCGCCCGTCGCAGCAGTTGGTGCGCTGGCTGCTCCCGCCGCTGGATGTCACCCTCCACCTCGACGACGGGCCCCCGCGCCTGGCCCACCTCGGCCACCCCTGACCACCGCACCGACCGCACGCCCGGCCGCGTCGAAGCGGCCCGGCCAGGCCGCGTCGGTGTCCGGCTATTCGGCGGCGCTGGGGACCTTCAGTGGGTCGCGCGGCGCGTCCGCCTTCGCGGCGGTGAGGTGCTCGCCGAGTTCGACGAGGCGGTTGCGGCCCATGGCCTTGCGGACCTCGGGGAACCAGTCCTTCTCCTCCTCCTCGACGTGGTGGCGCACGTTCTCCATCAGCACCGTCATCTTCGCGTC
>NZ_JBHWBW010000384.1:0-7667 GCF_042735675.1 Kitasatospora sp. NPDC059571 | reverse complement strand
ACACCCTCCCCAACTATGACAAAACCGCCTTCGCACTCGGTGTTCCGACCAATAGCATACCGGAAAACCGCACCCCCCCCCCCCCGGCCCCCCGGCGCCGGTCCAGCCTATCCAGCGGCGCGCCGCCACGCCCCCGACAGGCGGATGACCCGTCCGACCGCCGGGCGGGCGACCGAGTGGCGAACCACCCCCGTCGATCAGGTATTGTTTGACGCGTCGAACGGGGCAGCGCCCCGCAAGACGAAATCCTGGCTGGTTGCCCGAGCGGCCAAAGGGAGCAGACTGTAAATCTGTCGCGCAAGCTACGCAGGTTCGAACCCTGCACCAGCCACAGGATCCGAGAAGGGCCCTGATCAGTGGAGACGCTGATCAGGGCCCTTCTTGTCGTCTCGCCCGACCCGGGCCGGACCGCCCGCAGCCTTATTGCGAGGAGCTTGCAATAACGCGGTTGCGGCAGCAGAGTGGTGCCGAGGGGTGGGGCGGCCTGTCAGCCCCATCGCGAGCGCGCCCGGCCGCTGGTCGGGAGTCCTCCGTCCGAGCTGATCGTCTTCCCAACCGGCGACCGCCGGGACGCCCGGCCGGCCCACCCCGACGTGTCGGGAGGGCTCTTCGTGCCGCCGCGGTGTCCGTCGGCGGGTCAGGCCGGTCCGCTCTGCCGGGGGAGGGCGAGGGTGACGGTGTCCGCGAACTCGCGGACGGCGCTGGTGCGGCTGACCACCCGCCCGCTGTGCACCACCAGTCGACTGTGCCCGCCCGCCAGGGCGCCCGCCAGGCTGTCCCCGCGGACGGCCAACAACTCGGCCGGGAAGCCGGCGTCGACCCGGACGGGCGGCAGCCCGAGGGCGGCGCGCGCCTGGTTGGAGACGGCGTCATAGGCGGACTCCGGCCCAAGACCGCCGCCGGCCGCCAGCAGGAAGGCGGCCTCCAGCGGATCCGCCCGGCCGACCGCGGCGGACGGATCGCGCAGCGCGCCGCCGCCCGCCGCCAGCGGCACCCGGGCCTGCGCCAACTCCCTTACCGTGCCGGGTCGCAGGCCGATCGGGGGGCCGGGCGTGCCGATGCAGCCGCCGCTCTGCGGCAGGCAGACCACCCGTACCCCGGCGTCGGCCAGCACCGCCGCCCCGCCCGGGCCCAGGGCACTGCACGGGCCGAGCACGACCCGGGGCCGCAGCGGCGCCAGCGCGGCCGCCATCCGGGCCAGCCGGGCCGGCTCGGCCCCGGAGCAGTGCAGGTCCACCGGGCAGTCCGCCTCGCCCGCCGCCTCCAGCAGCACCTGGACGTACCCGACCGGGTCCGGGTCCAGCTCGGGGCAGCCGCCGGCGGCGTCGGCGCCGAGCCGCAGCGCCTCGCGCAGCTGGGCCCGGCCGTCCGCCCCCGCCAGGCCGGTCAGCAGCCGGGGCATCGCCACCGCCTGCAGATCGGCGAGTCCGCGCAGCGCCTGGCGGGCGGCGAGCACCGCCTCCAGCCGGGCCGGCCCGTGCGCGTCGCCGATCCGGACATGGGTGCGCTGCGCCGTGGCCCCGTACCCGAGCGAGGTCAGGGCGGCCTCGGTGATCCGCCGGACGAGGTCCGGCCCGCCCTCGGCGGGAGCGGCGGGGAGCGCCGCGGTGAAGGCGGCGTCGTAGTGGCCGTGCGCCTCGGCCGGTGCGGGCAGCAGCAGGTAGCCGGCGAGGTCGATCCGCGCGCCGTGGGTCACCGTCGGCCCGCCGGGCAGCGCCTTCAGCGGGCCGAGGCTCCCGGCGGTGCCCACCGCCTGGATCCGGTCGCCGCTGATCCGCACGTCCACCACGCGCCCGTCCGCGAGCCGCGCGCCGGCGAGCAGCAGGACCGGTCCGTGATCGAGCGGGTTGGGGCCCGGCGGGTCGGCGCGCGGTCCGTCGGCGGATGGGCCGTCCGCGGTCATCGGCACCTCTTCCCTGTCCGGATCCGGAAGATCGCTGCCGGTCGAGCCTAGGGCGCCGGCGGGTGGCGGGCCGGGAGGCGGGCTGAAGCCGTGTCGGCCCCGGCCGGGGCGCGGGCCGCCTCGAACGGCCGTACGTGAAGCGGGCATCTGTGCCCCCCGCCGACCTGGGGACTTGCCCGCCGGATACGGATTTCACCTCTGGCCGGGAACCGTGTAATCTCTTCCTCGTTCGCCCCTATAGCTCAGTCGGTAGAGCGTCTCCATGGTAAGGAGAAGGTCTGCGGTTCGATTCCGCATGGGGGCTCTGGTGAGAAGGATCCACTCCGGTGGTTCCCCATCATCAAAGCGGTGTAGCTCAGTTGGTAGAGCAAGCGGCTCATAATCGCTGTGTCACCGGTTCAAGTCCGGTCACCGCTACCCCGCGTAGTCGATCGGGGGTGGATAACTCCCGATCGGCTACACTTGTCTGTGTTCTTATTCGCTGTCCCAGGAAGGCACTCCCGTGGCTGCCACCGACGTCCGCCCGAAGATCACGCTGGCCTGCGTGGAGTGCAAGGAGCGGAACTACATCACCAAGAAGAACCGGCGTAACGACCCGGACCGTCTTGAGATGAAGAAGCACTGCCCGCGTTGCAACTCGCACACGGCGCACCGCGAGACCCGCTGATCTTGCTTTGACTCCAGGCCGTCCCTTTCGAGGGGCGGCCTGGAGTCGTTTTGCCTGCCGTCCGACTGACGGCCGCTCAGAGCCACCGGAGGAGTTGCCCATGCCGCTCGACCCCTCGTTCATCGGGCGGACGTACCCGCCCACCGCGCCGTACGAGGTCGGCCGGGAGAAGATCCGCGAGTTCGCGCTCGCGGTCGGTGACGCGAACCCGGCGTACACCGACCCGGAGGCGGCCAAGGCGTTCGGGCACCCGGACGTGATCGCCCCGCCGACCTTCCCGTTCGTCATCACGTACGCCGCGGCGGCCCAGGTGGTCACCGACCCCGAACTGGGCCTGGACTACAGCCGGGTCGTGCACGGCGACCAGAAGTTCGCGTACACCCGCCCGGTGCGGGCCGGCGACCGGCTCTCCGTCGTGGTGACCATCGACTCGATCAAGTCGCTGGCCGGCAACGACGTGCTGTCCGTGCGCGGCGAGGTCAGTGACGAGTCGGGCGAGCACGTGGTGACGTCGGTGATGACCCTGGTCGCGCGTGCGGCCGACGAGGCGGGGGAGTGAGCCCGATGGCGATCAGCTTCGACGAGGTCGCGGTCGGCACCGAGCTGCCGGCGCAGTCCTTCCCGGTGACCCGCGCCACCCTGGTGCAGTACGCCGGCGCCTCGGGGGACTTCAACCCGATCCACTGGAACGAGAAGTTCGCGCTGGAGGTCGGCCTGCCCGACGTCATCGCGCACGGCATGTTCACCATGGCCGAGGCCGTCCGGGTGGTCACCGACTGGGTCGGCGACCCGGCCGCGGTGGTCGAGTACGGGGTGCGGTTCACCCGCCCCGTCCCGGTGCCGAACGACGGCGTGGGCGCCGTGATCGAGGTCACCGGCAAGGTGGCGGCGCTGCTGGACGACCGCCGGGTGCGGGTCGACCTGGTGGCCACCAGCGGCGGCCAGAAGGTGCTCGGGATGTCGCGCGCCGTGGTGCAGCTGGGCTGAGTCGAGCCCCGGGGAGGGGGGGGGGGCGCCCCGCGGCGCCCCCCCCCCCCCGCCCCGGCTCAGATCCAGCCGTGCTCGCGGGCGATCCGGGCGGCCGCGTGGCGGTTCTCGGCGCCCAGCTTCCCGGCGGCCGAGGACAGGTAGTTGCGGACGGTGCCGGGGGAGAGCGCGGCCCGTGCGGCGATCTCGGCGATCGACGCGCCGTGCGCGGCCAGCTCCAGCACGTCCGTCTCGCGCGGGGTGAGCGGGCTGTCGCCCGCGCTGATCGCGTCGGCGGCCAGCTCCGGGTCGACGTAGCGGCCGCCCGCGTGCACCGTGCGGATGATCCCGGCGAGGTCTGAGGCGGAGACCGTCTTCGGCAGGAAGCCGCGGACGCCGACCTCCAGGGCCCGCTTGAGGTAGCCGGGCCGGCCGTGGCCGGTGACGATCATCGTCCGGCAGTGGGGCAGCTCGCGCCGGAGCTCGGCGGCCACCTCCAGGCCGTCCAGCCCCGGCATCTGGAGGTCGAGCACCGCGATGTCCGGCCGGTGGGCGCGGGCCATCGCCACCGCCTCCGGCCCGGAGGCGGCCTGCGCCACCACCTGGAGGTCGTCCTCCAGCCCGAGCAGGGTGGCCAGCGCCCCGCGGATCAGGTGCTCGTCGTCGGCGAGCAGGACGCGGACGGGTGCGGTCACGGGGCGGCCACCTCCAGGGCGGGCAGGTCGAGGGGGAGGGACGCGGCCAGCCGGAAGCGGCCGCCGGACGCCGGCGGAACGGTCAGCCGGCCGCCGTGCGCGGCCAGCCGCTCCCGCAGCCCGACCAGCCCGGTGCCCGGGGCGGCCGCGGCCCCGCCGCGCTCGCCCACACCGTCGTTCTCCACCTCCAGCAGCGCCGTCCCGCCGGAGACCCGCAGCCGGACGGCGCAGGACGCGGCCTCGCTGTGCCGGAGCACGTTGGTGGCGGCCTCGCGCACCACCCAGCCGAGCACCGACTGGGCGAGCGGCGGCAGCGCCGCGGCGTCCGGGCCGAGGTCGATCTCGCAGGTGACGCCGGCGGCGCGGAGCACCGCGCGGGCCCCGGCGACCTCGGCGGCCAGGTCGGCGGTTCGGTAGCCGCGGACCACCTCGCGGACCTCGCGCTGCGACTCCTGGGCGATCCGCTGCACCTCGACCATCTGGTCGGCGGCCTCGGCCCGGCCGCCGCGGGCCAGCCGGACCGCCAGCTCGCTCTTGAGGGCGATGGTGGTGAGGTTGCGGCCCAGCACGTCGTGCAGGTCCCGGGAGAAGCGCAGCCGCTCCTCGGCGACCGCGAGCCGGGACTGCGCCTCGCGGGCGGCGTCGAGCTCCCAGACCACGGAGATGATCCAGGCGGTGGAGCGCCAGGTCGCGCCGATCACCGCCATGGAGACGGCGGTGCCGACCAGGAGCCCGGCGGTGGTGCCGGCCGGCAGGCCGCCGATCACGGCGGCGGGCGCGGAGAGCAGCAGGGCGAGCACGCCGATGGGCACGCAGGCGCGGACCGGCAGGGCGACGGCCAGCGGCCCGAACCAGAACACCGCCAGCCATGCGGTGGCCGTCACCGAGGACGGGACGGGACTGCTGCTGCCGTCCGGTGCGGTGGCCAGCACCGACCAGAAGCTGCCCAGCATCACCAGCGCCGAGGCGATCAGCCAGCCGGTGGGTCGCGGGCGCCGGCCCAGGTACGAGGCGAGCGCCACCCGGCAGGAGACCACGTAGACGACGGTCGAGGCGACCGCTGCCACCATGATCAGGGCCCGGGCGACCGGCGGCACCGCGCGGCCGGCCGACCCGCTGAGTGCGCCGACCACCAGGATCGGCTGGAACACCCCGGCCAGGTACGCGGACCAGCGCAGGAACAGTTCGGTGCGCTGCGGCTTCCCCTGGGCGCGCCAGCGCCGGACCGGCCTCGCCACGTCCACGTCGTCCCCTCTCGACGGATGCATGAGCATCAGATCCTCCCACCACCGGCGGACCCGCGGGTCAGCGCCGGGGCTCCCAGCGGAACCAGCGGCGGGCGGCCCAGACGGCGACGGCCAGCCAGGCGGCGCCCAGCGCGAGGTGGGGGAGCGCCTGCGGCCAGGTGCCGAGGAAGCCGGTCGGCGGATCCGACCCGTCCGAGCCGAACCAGCCGAGGCGCAGCAGCTGGAAGGCGGGCGTGGTCGGCAGGGCGCGGCAGACGGCCGCCAGCGGTCCGGGCATGGTCTCCAGCGGGATCAGCAGCCCGGAGCCGAGCTGGGCGACGAGCAGCAGCGGCATGGTGGTGATGCCCGCGGTCTCCACCGACTTGGTGACCGCGCTGGTCGCTGCGGCGAGCGCGATCAGCAGGCCGACGCCGAGCAGCAGTCCGACGAGCAGGAGGACCGGGTTCACCGGGGCGGGCAGGCCCAGCCGGACGGCGCCCCCGGCGCCGATCAGTGCGCACTCCAGCAGGCCCAGCGCGACCGAGGGGAGCGCGGTGCCGGCGAGGATCTCCAGGTCGGTGGCCTCGCCGGTGCGCAGCCGCTTGAGCACCAGCTCGCTGCGGCGGGCGGTGTACGCGGCGGTGAGGTTGTAGTAGACGACGAACAGCAGGACGAGGCCGGTGACGCCGTTGACCAGGGCGGCGTGCAGGTCGAGGTCGGAATGGTCCTTGGCCTGCTGGTCGAGGATCCCCTTGAGGCTCACCGTCAGCACCACCGGCATGGCGACGGCCATGAACAGTGCGGTGCGGTTGCGCAGCAGCAGGGTCGCCTCGGCCCGGCCGAGGGCCAGCAGACGGCCGGCGGCGGTCGTGGTGCGGACGGCCGCGGCGGCGGCCGGTGCGGGCAGGGCGGATGCGGTCATCGGGTGCTGCCGATCGGCTCGGGGGCGGCTGCCGCCTCGGCGGCGATGGCGAGGAAGGCGTCCTCCAGGGAGGCGCTGCGGGCGTCGAGGGCGCCCAGCCGGACGCCGTGGTGCGCGGCCCAGCCGAGCACCTCGGTCAGGGTGGTCTGCAGGTCCGGCGTGCGGACGGTGATCCGGCGCCCGTCGGCGGCGACCTCGGCCCCGGCCAGCGGCGGGAGGCCGAGCGACCCGTACGGGCCGCTGCGCTCGGGCAGCTCGAAGGTGATCCGGGACGGCCGGCGGGCGCTGACCTCGGCGACGGTGCCGTCCGCGACGATGCGGCCGCCGTGCATGATGGCCAGCCGGTCGGCGAGCTCCTCGGCCTCCTCCAGGTAGTGCGTGGTGAGCAGCACCGTGGTGCCCTCGTCGCACAGCCGGCGGACCAGACGCCAGACGGCGGCGCGGGCCTCCGGGTCGAGGCCGGTGCTCGGCTCGTCGAGGAAGAGCACCTCGGGCCGGCCGAGCAGGGCGACGGCGAGGTCGAGGCGGCGGCGTTCGCCGCCGGAGAGCTGCTTGACCCGGACGTTCCGGCGCTCGCGCATGGCGACCAGGTCGAGGGCCTCGTCGACCGGGCGGGCGCCGCTGGTGAGCCCGGCCCAGCCGCGGCAGGTCTCGGCGACGGTCAGGTCGCCGGGGAAGCCGCCCTCCTGGAGCATGATCCCGATCCGGGGGCGGACGGCCGCCCGCTCGCGGTGCGGGTCGCGGCCGAGCACCCGGACCCGGCCGCCGGTGGGTGCGGCCAGTCCTTCGAGCAGTTCCATGGTCGAGGTCTTGCCGGCGCCGTTGGTGCCGAGCAGGGCGAAGAGCTCGCCGCGGTGGACGGTGAGGTCGAGGCCGCGGACGGCGTCGAAGCCGGCGGCGCCGGAGGGACCGTAGCGGCGGTGCAGGTCCGCGGCCTCGATCACGGGTGCCGGGTGGCTGGTGTCGGTCATGGTCCCAGCGTCCCGGCGGGCGGGAGCCGGGGGCAGTGCGCGCCGTCATCGGACGCCGGTGCGGATCCACGGATCGGCGGTGACATTTGTCATGGCGTGTCTCCGGGCGGTCCGGCCCCGGGAACGCGAAAGGCCCCCTCGGTGAGGGGGCCTTTCGCACTGGAGCGGACGACGAGATTCGAACTCGCGACCCTCACCTTGGCAAGGTGATGCTCTACCAACTGAGCCACGTCCGCATGCTTCTTCTGTTGTACTGCTGTGTAGCGCTCACACTGAGAGCGGACGACGAGCTGCTCACTCGCGACCGTCACCCTGTC
>NZ_JBHWBW010000383.1:0-7689 GCF_042735675.1 Kitasatospora sp. NPDC059571 | reverse complement strand
GGGGTGCGTCCCCCGCCCCGGGCGGCGTGGTGCCCTGGGCCCCCACCCCCCCCCCCGCCTTTGGGGTGTGCGGGCCCCCCCCCGAACCCCGGGGGGGGGCCCCCCCGGGGGGGGCCCCGCCTCCTTCGGTTTCAGTGCACGGTGTTGCCGACCGGACCTGCCCGCTGCCGGGCCGCCGGGCCGGTCGGCTACCAGGGGCCGTACGGGCCGATGTCCCGCCGCTTGCCGCCCCCACCGGTCAGCTGCTTGATCGCCGGGCGGACATCGACCATGTAGACGATGGCCGCGACCAGCCCGATGAGCGTGAGGAAGTTGCCCAGCACATTCGCACCGAGCAGCAGGTCGGTGCCGAGCGCCAGGCCCAGCACGATCAGCCAGAACGACTTGGTCTTCTTGTCCGCGGCCCGGTAGGCGTCCTCGCGGCGGACGGCTGCGTCGACGAAGGCGAACAGCTTGAAGCAGATGATCGCCGTGGCGAGCCACCAGAAGGGGTTCAGCACGTCGAACAGCAGGATGTGGGACACTCCGGACTCCTCACTGCGGCCTCGGTCCTACCGCCGCCCATCGTGGCACGGCGGACCGTCCACGTCGGGGACAACGTTCCGACTACCTCGGACGTGCCCGGCAGGGCCGCCCGCCAATCCGGCCCGGGAGGCCGCGGGCACCTGCGCCCGGGCCGCCCGCGGCGCGCCCGGGCACCCCGGCGGCGGTTCCCGGACTACTTCCCGGTGCTCTTGCGGGCCCGCGCGGACTTCTTCGCAGGAGCGGACTCCTCGGCCGGCTCCGCGGCGGAGGCATCCGCAGCCCCGTCAGCGTCCGCGTCGATCGCCACCTCGGTGACCTCGACGTCGATGACGTCGGGCTCACCCGCGGCGGCCCCGGCGGTCTCGTTCTGACCCTTCTCCACGACGGACTTGCCGCGCACGGCCAGCTCGTCGTAGACCTCCTTCGCCTTCACGGCGAACTCGGCGGCCCGGCCGACCTGCTGGAGGGCGAAGGTCTGCGCCTTCTCCTGGAGCACCTTCAGGTCGGTCGGCAGGGTGCTGACGGTCTCCGCCACCCGGCCCTGCGCCTCGACCAGCTTGGCCTGCGCCTCCTGCAGCCGGGCGGTCGCCTTCTCCTGGGTGCCCTTGCGGTCGGCGGCCAGCGCCTCGACCTTGCCGGGCACTTCGCGCAGCTTCTCGTACGCGAGGTCGCCTGCGCCGGCGAGGGCGTAGAGCGGGGTCGGGTCGCTGAGGGACTTCTTGATGTCGTCGGTGATCGGCATGACCGGTCCTCCCGGTGGCGTTCGGTGCGTTCGGTGGTCTGTCGGCGGCCGGCTCAGGCCTCGGCGGCCGTGGCGGCCGTCGGGTCGGCGGGCGCGGCGGAGGGCGGCGGGGTGGCGGCCGGGTCGGCGGCGCCCTCCCGGTTCTCCTTGAGGAAGGCGTCGTAGACCGCGAGCAGCGCCTGCTTCTGCCGCTCGTTGATCAACGGGTCCGCCAGGATCGCGGCCCGCAGTTCCAGGCCCTCCTCCCGGCGCTCCTCCAGGATCCCGGCCTGCACGTAGAGCGTCTCCGCGGAGATCCGCAGCGCCTTGGCGATCTGCTGGAGGATCTCCGCGCTCGGCTTGCGCAGGCCGCGTTCGATCTGGCTGAGGTAGGGGTTGGACACTCCGGCGGCCTCCGCCAGCTGCCGCAGCGAGTACTGCGCGGTGCGGCGCTGCTCCCGGATGTACTCGCCGAGCGAGCCGACGTTCAGTGAGGCCATGCCCTCAGCGTGCACGACCGTGCTTGCAATTGCAAGCACGCCGCTAACAGCTGCAATCGGCGCGTCGCCCGGCGGGCGCCCCTCCGGCACGGACTCCACCGGTCACGGCCGCGGGGCCTTCGGGCCGTGGACGGCCGTGTACTCGGCGGCCAGCCAGGGGGCGAGGTCGCCGATGAGCATCTCGAGGACGGCCGGGTCCGCCGACGGAGCGAGGGCGGCGTCGGCGGCGAGCCGCAGCTGTCCGGCGCGGGCCGGATAGCGGGCCGCGCACAGTTCCGCGGAGCGTCGCAGGTCGCTCGTCCAGCCGCCCCAGTCCGGCATGACCAGGGTGAATCCGGTGCGCACCAGCCGCCTGGCGACGCCGCGGCAGAGCCGGCGGCGCTCGTCCGCAGTGCCGGCGGCGTCGGCCCGGTGGCGCCACTGCGGCAGCAGCAGGGCGAGGTCGCCGTTGGTCTCCCGGGCCAGCAGCGCGGTGGGTCGGTACCGCGGCAGCCGGGTGCCCAGGTCCTCCCCCAGCAGCGGTGTGCAGAGGCAGGCGACGAAGAACCCGAGGTCGTGCCGTTCGAGCTCGCTGAGCAGGGCCTCGGCGGCGAACAGCAGGATGCCGACCCCGTCGACGACGCCGAACCGGCCGTCGAGGTCGCCCTCGACCGCCCGGGCGGTGGCCCGGTCCGCGGAGGTGGGCTCCCGGTGCAGCGCGATCAGCAGGTCGAGATCGGAGGCACCGGGCCGGGCGGTGCCGCGCGGGACGCTCCCGTAGAGGTACGCGCTGTGCAGCACGGGCCCGGCCGGGTCACCCGGCGCGCCGCTCGACGGTTCGCCGTACGCCCCGGTGATCGCCGTTCGGGCAGCGGCGACCAGCGGCACGAAGGCCGGCGGCACGCGGTCGAGCGCGCCCTCCCGGGCGATCGTGCCGTCGGCGCACAGGCCGCGGTCGGCGCGGTGGTGGTCCGTGGCGGGGAGACTGCCGTTCACCCGTCCGTCCTTCCTGGGCCGTGGGTTCCGTCCCTGAGCCGTGGGTTCGTCGAGTCGCGGGTTTGTCGAGCCGCGGCTTCGTCGCCACCCACGCCGGCGGCGCCCAGCCTGACGGGCACCACCCTGGCGCCGCCCGGCGGTCCGCCGCACCCGGTTTTCGCCGGCACCCCGCTGCGGGGCACCGGGCCGGACCGCCGCCCTCGCACCGGGCCCGGGCGGCCGCCCTCAGTCCCGGCCGGACCCCGGGGCCGACCCGGTCCCGGTGAAGCGGCGGTACGCCGGTGCGAGCAGGACCGCCAGGTCGCGGCCGCCGATCGTGATGCCGGACCGCCCGAGCCCCTCGATCGCCGGAGCGGCGGCGCGGGCGTCCCCGTCCTCCACCCCGAGGGTGAAGTCGCCGTCCCAGAAGCCCTCGGGCGTGGGGGTCACGGGAGCAGCAGGCCCGCGGCCGGGTGCGCCGGCGGCGTCCGCTGGGGTACCGGTCATCGCGGTCGGACTCCCGTCGCGTCGGCGGAGAGGGCGAGCAGGTCGCGCAGGGCGTCGGCGGAGAGCTCGGTGAGCCACTGCTCGCCCGGGCCGACCACCGCGCCGGCCAGGGTCCGCTTGGCGTCGATCAGTTCGGCGATCCGCTCCTCGACGGTGCCGACGCAGACCAGCCGGCGGACCTGCACCGCGCGGCGCTGGCCGATCCGGTGGGTGCGGTCGGTGGCCTGGTCCTCGACGGCCGGGTTCCACCAGCGGTCCAGGTGGACGACCTGGGTGGCGGCGGTCAGGTTCAGCCCGGTGCCACCCGCCCGCAGCGAGAGGACGAACACCCCTGGCCCGTCCGGCTGTTGGAAGCGCTCGACGAGCCGTTCGCGAGCCGTTCGGGGAACGCCGCCGTGCAGGTGGAGCACCTCGGTGCCGAGCCGCTCCGCGAGGTGGGGGACGAGCCGGCCGGCGAACTCCGCGTACTGGGTGAAGACCAGGGTGCGCTCGCCGGCCGCGAGGGCCTGCCCGAGCAGCTCCTCCAGCCGGTCGATCTTGCCCGACCGGCCCGCCAGCTCCCCACGGTCGTGGAGCAGTTGGGCCGGATGGTTGCAGACCTGCTTGAGCCGGCCGAGGGCGGAGAGGACGGCGCCCTTGCGTTCCACGCCGCGGATCCCGGCGAGGCGCTGGAGCAGGTCGGACACCACCGCCTGGTAGAGGCCGGCCTGTTCGGCGGTGAGGGTGCAGGGGACGGTGAACTCCTGCTTGGCGGGCAGGTCGAGGGCGATCGCCGGGTCGCCCTTCGTCCGGCGCAGCAGGAACGGCCCGGCCAGCCGGCGCAGCCGTTCGGCGACGGCCTGGTTGGCGTTCTGTTCGACGGGCACGGCGAACCGCTCCCGGAATGCCTCGGCGCTGCCGAACAGGCCGGGGTTGGTGAGGTCGAGGACGGCGTGCAGTTCGGCGAGGCGGTTCTCCACCGGGGTGCCGGTGAGGGCGATCCGCGGTCCGGAGCGCAGCGAGCGCAGGGCCCGGGAGCGTTCGGTGGCGGTGTTCTTGACGGCTTGGGCCTCGTCCGCGACGATCCGGCGCCAGTGCACCGCCCGCAGCCGCCCGGCGTCCCGCTGGACGGTGCCGTACGTGGTCAGGACCAGATCGGCCCCGGCGGCCGGGTCGGCCGGGCCACCGCGTTCCGGGCCGTGGTGGACGCGGACGCGGAGCCCGGGGGTGAACCGGGCGGCCTCCCGCTCCCAGGTGCCGACCATCGAGGTGGGGCAGACCAGCAGGGTGGGGCCGGTGGCTCCCTCGGCGTGCTCCAGGGCGAGCAGGGCGAGGGTCTGCACGGTCTTGCCGAGGCCCATGTCGTCCGCGAGCACGGCGCCGAGGCCGAGCCGGCCGAGGGCGTGCAGCCAGGCCACACCGCGCTGCTGGTAGGGGCGGAGGGTGCCGGTGAAGCCGGGCGGCGCGGCGGGGACGGCGGCCGGGCCCGCGCCGGCCCGGCCGGCGAGCAGGTCGCCGATCGGCCCGTCGGCGTGCACCGCGGTGACCGGCAGACCGGCCACCCGGGCGGTGTCGTCGAGGGCCAGGCGCAGCAGGTCCGCGGCGGCCATCACGCCGTTCGCGTGCCGGGTGAGGAAGGACAGGGCGGCGCCGATCCGGGCGGTGTCCACCTCCACCCAGCGGCCGCGCAGCCTGACGAGTCCCTGCTGGGCGGCGGCGAGTTCGGCGAGTTCCTCGGGGGTGAGCGGGGTGTCGCCGAGGGCGGCCCGCCACTCGAAGGCGACGACGCCGTCGCGGTCGATCCTGGCCGGCTGTTCGACGGCGCCCGGGGTGCCGCTGTGGGCGGTGAGGGCGAGGCCGAGGCGGGGCCGGCGCTCCCACCAGGCGGGCAGCAGGATGCCGAAGCCCGCGTCGGCGAGGACGGGGGCGCCGTCGCGGAGGAAGTCGAGCGCACCGGCCCGGTCGAGGCGAAGTCCGGTGGGCCGGGCCCGGCGGGCGAGTTCGCGCAGCGGCGGGTGCAGGAGGGCGGCCCGGTCGAGTTCGGCGGCCAGCACGGCCTCGGGCCGGTCCACGATCCGGGCGAGCGCCGCGTGGGCCGGGCCGCGCTCGCGCAGTTCGGCGGCCTCGACCAGCAGCGAGGGGCGGTCGGTGGCCTGGAGCAGCAGGTCGATCCGCCAGCCGTCGTCGTCGGGCAGGCCGTCCGGGCCGTCGTCGGACGGCCCGAGCGGCTCGGAGAGGCGGAGGAAGAGCCGGCCGGCGGGGTCGGCGGGGGCGCCGGCGTACCAGGCGGCAAGCCGTTCGGGGAGGCCGTCGGGGTGGGCGGTGAGCCTGCCGTCGGCGGTGTGCAGGGCATGGAACCAGTGCGCCGCGGGGCCTTCCCCGGCGGTCGGCGCCGGGTCGGTCCGGGTCTCGGCGGCGGCCCCGGTCGCGGCGAGGGCGGCCCGGGCCTCCAGGTCGGTCAGGGTGTCGAGGACGTCGGCGAGCAGGGAGTCCGCGGTGGGCCGGTCGGGGCCGGCGGGCAATCCGGCGGCGAGGCAGACCGGCGGGCAGCCGGCGGCGAGGGCGGCGGCCTCGGCGCGGTCGGCGGGCTCGGGTGCGGGATGCCAGCGGGCGTACGGGATGCCGTCGTGCTCCCGGACGGCGGGCAGGACGCGGCCGCGGCCCACCAGCCGCCAGGCCAGGTCGTGGACGGCGGTCAGCCAGCGCAGCGAGGAGCCGTAGGCGACCTCGGCCGGCGGACCGTCGTCGGGCGAGCTGACGGCGGCCGCGGCGTGCGGGTCGAAGAGTTCGCCGAGCAGCTGGGCGGTGTGCGGGCCGGACAGTACGAGGGCGGGGACCCGCCAGGGCGTGAGGGCGAGCCCTTGGCGGACGGCCCCGGCCGGGAGCTGGGGCGAGGGGGTGGGGGCGCCGCCGTGCGAGGGCAGGCGCAGGGTGGCCCAGCGTTCGGCGGCCTGGCCGGCCAGCCAGGCGGGGCCGGGCCCGAGGCCGGCCAGCAGCCGGGCGGCGGCGTCGGCGGGGCAGGCGTAGGGGTGGGCGGCCGGCCGGCCGGGCGGGGGTGCGGCGGTCGGGCGGTGGGCGCCGTAGGCGGCGGCGTCCTCGGCCCAGAGCGCGAGCCGGCCGCCGCCGAGCCAGTGCGCGTGGAGCGCGTACACGGTGCTCCCTCCGCTGCTCGGGACCGGTCCGTCCACCCTAGTCCGGCGCTCGGACACCGCGTCCCGCCCGGCGTGCGGCCCCCTCCCGGCCCGGCGTCCGACCCGGGTGCGGCCCGGCTCTCGGCCCTCCGGACACGCCGCTGTGGAAACTCGTCGCGAGAAGTGGTTGAACTTTGAACCAGATGGGGTTATGGTGGAGCCAACAAGTTGAAGCCTAAACAAATGGCTTCCGACCCCGGGAGAGACACGTCATGGGCATCTTCGGCCGCAAGAACGACACCGCCACCACCACCGTTGCCACCGCGACCCCGGTCGCCGGCCCCGACCTCGCCCACCTGACCGGCGACTACAGCATCGACCCGACCCACAGCCAGATCGGCTTCGCCGTCCGCCACGCCATGGTGACGAACGTCCGCGGCGAGTTCACCGAGTACGACGGCACGCTGCACCTGGACGGCGCCGACCCGGCCAAGTCCCGCGCCGAGCTCGTCATCAAGGTCGCCAGCGTCGACACCAACCAGGCGCAGCGCGACGAGCACCTGCGGACCGGCGACTTCTTCGCCGCCGAGACGTACCCGGAGATCCGGTTCAGCTCCACGTCCACCGAGCGGATCGGCGAGGGGACGTACCGGATGACCGGCGACCTGACGATCAAGGACACCACCCGGACGGTCGTTCTCGACCTGGACTTCACCGGGCACGCGACCGATGTGTACGGCGCGAACCGGGTCGGCTTCGAGGGCCGCACCACGGTCGACCGCACCGACTGGGGCCTGACCTACAACGCGGCGCTGGAGACCGGCGGCGTGCTGATCGGCGAGAAGGTCAAGCTGACCTTCGACATCTCCGCCGTCAAGGCCGCCTGACGCAGCACCCGCACCACCTGGCCACGCCCCCGCCGACCCTGCCGGCGGGGGGGCCGCCCAGCCCGCGGCCGTTCGGCGCCCCTCCGATCGGCGCACCACCGCACCACCGCCCCGAGCAGGCCGATGCCGCCGGTGCGCCGGGTCAGCGCGGCAGCAGCGCCGCATCCTCGTCCGGCAGCCAGCTGCCGGGCGGGCGGCGCAGCCACCCCTCGTCGGCGCCGAGCCCGGCCGCGGCCGTGCGCAGTGCCGCCAGCCCGGGGTGGCGCAGGTCCGGACGGTGCACCAGTCCGACCAGGCTGAGCGGGACCGGATCGACCAGCGGACGGGTCACGCAACCGGGGATCTCCGGGCCGCCCGTGGTGGTCAGCACCGGGTCGCCGTGCCGGGCGAGGTAGCGGGCCAGTTCGGGGACGCCCACCGGGGCGGCGTGCCCGGGCGCGGCCGCCAGACCGTGGGCGGCGACCAGCCGGCGCCCGAGGTCGGTC
>NZ_JBHWBW010000382.1:0-7700 GCF_042735675.1 Kitasatospora sp. NPDC059571 | reverse complement strand
GGCGTGCTGACCGCCTGGGCGCCCGGCGCGGAGCGCCTGCTCGGCCACCCGTCCGAGCTCGCCGTCGGCCGGCCCGCCGCCGATCTGCTGGCCGCACCGCCCCCGCCCGGCGCGCTCCGCGCCCTCGCCCGCGCCGAGGAGTGGCGCGGCCGCCTCCTGCTGCGCCACCGCGACGGGTGGTCGGTGGCCGCCGAGGTGCGCGCCACACCGGTGCGCGGCGCGCACGGCGCACGCGCCTGGGTGCTGGCCGCCGAGGAGCCGCCGGAGGCCGCCGGCGGGCGCGGGGAGCTCGGTGCCTGGGCCTTCGACCAGCTGCCGATCGGCGTCGCCGTGTACGACAGCGACGCCCGCCTGGTCGGCGCCAACCACGAGGTGCTGCGGATCATCGAGGCCCGCGAGGAGGCCGTCCTCGGACTGCCGATGAGCACCGTCGTCCGGATGCAGCCGGGCCTGCCGCACGACCGGATCGAGGAGCTCATGGCCCAGGTGCTCCGGACCGGCGAGACCGTCCGGGACGAGAGCTTCGTCCAGGTGCCGGGCGATGCCCGGGCGCACGCCTGGGCGACCGTGCTCTACCCGCTGAAGGACCCGGACGGCCGGGTCCGCGGCGTGTCGGTCGGCGGCATCGACATCACCGGGCAGCACCGGGCCCGCCAGCGGCTCGCCGTCGTCAACGCCGCCGCCGTGCGGATCGGCACCACCCTCGACGTCGCCCGGACCGCCCAGGAGCTCGCCGACGTCGCGACCGAGCAGTTCGCCGACTTCGTCAGCGTGGACCTGCTCGACTCGGTCTTCCAGGGTGCCGGGCCCTTCGACCGGCCGGGGGCGCCGTCCGGCGCCGGACCGGACCGGCCGCCGGCCGCCGAACGCTTCGCACCCTCCGGGTCCGACGGCCTCCCGCCCTCCGGGCGCGCCGCGTTCCGCCGGGCGGCGCAGCAGTCCGTGCTGCCGGGCTGCCCGGAGTCGACGGTCGAACCGGGCCGGACCGACCACTTCACCGACGACTCGCCGCTGGCCCGCGCGCTGGTCACCGGCCGGGCCACCCGGCACCGCGTGGACGACCCGGACATCCGCCGCTGGCTGGCCGCCGACCCCGTGCGCCAGGCCGGTGTCTCGGCCTTCGGCATCCACTCGTTCATCGTCGCTCCGCTGCTGGCCCGCGGGAACACGCTCGGCCTGACCATCCTGGTGCGCCACCGCACGGCCGACGTGTTCGACGCCGACGACCTGCTGCTCGCCGAGGAGATCACCGCCCGCGCCGCCCTGTGCGTCGACAACGCCCGGCGCTACACGTACGAGCGGAACACCGCTCTCGCGCTCCAGCGCAGCATGCTGCCGCAGCGCGCACCCCGGCACGCGGCGGTGGACGTCGCCTCCCGCTACCTGCCGGCCGGGCCGCGGGCGGGCGTCGGCGGCGACTGGTTCGACGTCATACCGCTCTCCGGGGCGCGGGTCGCGCTGGTGGTCGGCGACGTCGTCGGGCACGGCATCCACGCCTCCGCCACCATGGGCCGGCTGCGCACGGCGGTGCGGACCCTCGCGGACATCGACATGCCGCCCGACGAACTGCTCACCCACCTCGACGACCTGGTGCTGCGGCTCGACCGGGAGCTGGAGCCGCAGGACGGCGACGCCGGCGGCGACGAGGGCGGGACGTCCGGCGCCGACATCGGTGCCACCTGCCTGTACGCCGTCTACGACCCCGTCGCCCGCCGCTGCACGCTCGCCCGGGCCGGCCACCCCGGGCCCGCGGTGGTCCACCCGTCCGGCGCCGTCGAGTTCCCCGAACTCCCCGCCGGGCCGCCGCTCGGGCTCGGCGGCCTGCCCTTCGAGTCGACCGAGCTCGACCTCGCGGAGGGCAGCCTGATCGCGCTCTTCACCGACGGCCTGGTCGAGTCCGCCGGGCACGACGTGGACGTGGGGCTCGGCCGGCTGCGCCGGGTGCTGCTGACCGCCGGCCCCTCGCTGGAGCGGACCTGTGACGACATCCTCGCCGCCCTGCTCACCGGAGCCCCCGCCGCGGACGACGTGGCGCTGCTGCTGGCCCGCACCCGCGCGCTGGACGCCTCCCAGGTCGCCACCTGGGAGGTGCCGGCGGAACCCGCCGCGGTCGCCGCCTCCCGCCGGCTCGCCGTCGAGCAGCTCGCCGCCTGGGGTCTGGAGGAGGTCGCCTTCGTCACCGAACTGGTCGTCAGCGAGCTGGTCACCAACGCGATCCGGTACGGCCGGCCGCCCGTCCAACTGCGGCTGATCCACGACACCAGCCTGATCTGCGAGGTCTCCGACGCCAGCAGCACCGCCCCGCACCTGCGCCGGGCCCGGACCTTCGACGAGGGCGGCCGCGGGCTGCTGTTGGTGGCCCAGCTCACCCAGGCCTGGGGCACCCGGCACACCCTGCACGGCAAGACCATCTGGGCGGAGCAGACCCTGCCGTCGGCGTGACGACGGTGCAGTGCGTCGGCGCCGAAGGAGGGCGGCCGGGTCAGGGGCGCCGGCCGGCCAGTGCGGCCGCGGCGGCCGCGGTGTGCGGGCCGACGCCGAGGGCGAGCGCCTCGCGCAGGTCGGCGCCGGTGTCGACGTCGCGGCGCACCGACGGGACCCGGGCGACGCGCAGTTCGCTGGCCCCGCCCGCGGCGTGGCGCTCCCGTGAACGCCCCCCGAAGGCCGGCCGCAGGGTGTCCCCGGGCGGGCAGGTGAGCAGGGTGGTGCCCAGGCCGGGCGCGTCCGGGAGGAAGGCGCGGCCGAGCGGGCGGGCGGCGGCCAGCACCCGGGTGAGTTCGGCGGGCCGCAGCGCGGGCAGGTCGGCGGAGAGGGTGGCGACGGGGGAGTGCGGGGCGAGGGCCGCCGCGTGTGCGGCGCCGTGCGCGAGCGCCGCATTGAGCCCGGTGCCGGGTTCATCGGTGACCACCACCGCGCCGAGCGCGGAGAGCAGCGCCCCGGCCTCCGGGTCGCGGGTGACGGCGACCAGCCGGGCGACCGCGGGCGAGGCGAGCGCGGCGGCGGCGGTGTCGAGGGCGAAGGCGAGGGCCAGCCGGGGCCGGTGCGCCCCGGCGAAGGCCGCGAGCCGGGTCTTGGCGAGTCCGAGCGGTTTCACCGGGAGCACCACCGACCAGCCCGGCCGGGGCGCCGGGTGCCCGGGACGCCCGCCCGGTCCCTCGGTCTGCTGCTCGCTCACCGGGACATTCTCCCGACCCGCGGCGGCGGTCGGCCAGCGGGATCGCCGTCCCACCCCCGTGCCCCCGGTCACGTGCCGCCGGCCGGCCCCGGGTGTCCGTGCGCGGCGGTCCGCGCGGAATCGCCCCGACTCTGTTACCTACTGGTAAGTCACACTCTTCCCAAGCGACCTGACGCCGTGGGAGCCTGCGGTACCGATTGATCCGACCCGGTGCGCGGCCCCCCGCGCGGGCGACCGCGCCCGCGCCGTCCGCCGTGCACTCCCACCCTCACGAAGGGCCTGGACCACGTGAAGAGTCTGACGGGCAAAGTTGCCGCCACCGCCCTCGGCGCCGCCGTCCTGACCGGCGTCATGGCCGCCCCGGCCGGCGCCGCCACCACCTCCGCCGCGCCCCGGACGGCCCCGGCCGTCGCCGCACCGTCGGCCGCCCGCGCCGCCGGCGTGACCGAGGCGCAGTGGATCTCCGACGTCTCGGCGGCGCTCGCCCCGGCCCGCCCGTGGATCGAGCAGCGCACCGCGGCCCTGCACGGCGAGCGCCCGGCGATCGTGCTCGACATCGACAACACCAGCCTGGAGACGTACTTCCACCCGTTCCTGATGCCGGCCGTGCAGCCGACCCTGGACGTGGTCCGGTACGCGAAGTCGCGCGGTGCCGCGGTCTTCTTCGTGACCGCCCGTCCCGAGTTCATCGAGCCGGTGACCCGGTTCGGTCTCCAGCACGCCGGATACCCGGTGGACGGCCTGTACGGCCGCGACCTGGGCGAGCTCTTCGGGTCCGTCCAGGACTACAAGACGGCGAGCCGGGCCGACATCGAGCGGCGCGGCTACACGATCATCGCCAACATCGGCAACAACACCACCGACCTGGCGGGCGGCCACGCCGAGCGCACCTTCAAGCTCCCGGACTACGACGGCCTGCTCTCCTGACGGGGCCTCCTGCTCCCCCGGCGACCGCCGGTCCCCGGGGCGGCGCGGCGCCGCCGCCCCGGGGCTCAGCGCAGCAGGGCGAAGACGAGTGCACTGACGCCGCCGAGTGCGGTGCCGGCCAGCACCTGGGCCGGTGTGTGGGCCTTCAGGACCAGCCGGGACCAGCCGATCGCCGCCGCTCCGGCCGCGGCCGCGATCCCCGCCCACGGGCCGAACACCAGGGCGAGGACCAGCGCGGTGCCGCCGGCCACCGAGTTGTGGATCGAGATCTGCCAGCGGACGGTGACCGCCAGCGAGGACACCAGGCCGACCAGCATCGCCACCACCAGCGCGACCACCTCCGCCGGCGCGCCGAGCCCGCGCAGCAGGGCCAGGCCCGCCAGGACGCAGAGCAGGCTCGCCGCCATCGGCAGCACCCGCTGGCGACGGACCCGGATGTGCTTGTCGGTGAGCGCCCCGCGCCGTACGCCCCACAGGATCAGGGAGATCGGCAGGATGCCGCAGAACAGCGCGGCGAGCAGCCCCCAGCCGGGGCCGGCCCAGCCGGGCCGGCTGTGCCGCCCGACCAGCAGCAGCAGGCCGATGACGAGGTTCGCCGGGGCGAGCACGTCGGTGACGATCCGCGCCGCGCGCTCGCGCGCCGAGGCGGCGGCGTAGGACGGCGGCTCGGGCGGGCTGAACGTACTCATGTCGGGGTCTCCGGGCGGGCGCCCGGACGGGCGGACCCGGCCGGGACGGAACGGGCCGTCAGGCGAAGACGGCGAGACAGGAGATGGCGAGCGCGGCCAGCGGGAGGCCGACCCCGGGCAGCAGGGCGATCCAGGGTGAGCGGCCGCGGCGCCGGGCCACCGCGGCGGCGATTCCGGCGGCGACCAGTCCGGCGGCGAGTCCGGCCCACGGCAGCAGCACGAGCAGCCCCCACACGGCGGTGTTGCACAGCGCCCCGGCGGACGCCGCGGCACCGGTGCCGCACGAGTCGGTGCCGAACACCATGCCGAGCGAGAACAGTGCGTCGACGGCCGCGGCGAGCAGGCCGAACACCACCAGGACCGCGATGAGGGCGACGGGTGCCGGCCGCCGGGCGGCGGCGGGAGTGCCGGTAGTCATGGAGGGTCCTCACCACGGTGCTGGGCCGGTGGCACGGCGGGGTCCGTGGCGGCGCAGGCGGTATTCACTCACACCGCGCCGACCGGCCGCAACGCGCCCCCCTGGCCGGGTGGACCACTGGTCGATCGCCCTGCGGGAGCGGTGCGCCCTGGTGCCCGCGGCCAGTCGCGGCGGCCGCCGCGCCGCTGCTTGAATCGGGCCGCGGCCGCGAGCCGCACCCGGGCGCGGGCGCCGTGGGCAAGGCCCGACCTCCTCAACGGGCCGACCGGAGAACCGGCCCCGCGCCCCCGGGACGCCCGCCCCCCCCGGGCGCCGCGCACCCTCCTCACCTGGGCCCCCACCGCAGGTCACCGCTGTCCGGCACCCCCGCCGCAGAGCCGGGGTGCACAGGTGTTTACCCTGGGGTGAACACTTGTACACCCCTTCTGGACAGCGAACTCGGAGCACCATGCGCGCGGCAACGGAACCGCACCCCATCGACGACACCCCGCACCCCAGGCTGCTGGTCGGGGTGCTGGCCTTCTGCGGCGTGGTCGTCGCCCTCATGCAGACCCTCGTCGTCCCCCTGCTGCCGCACATCCCGGAGCTCACCGGCAGTACCCCGACCGCCGCCAGCTGGCTGGTCACCGTCACCCTGCTCACCGGGGCGGTCTGCACCCCGCTGCTCGGCCGGATCGGCGACATGTACGGCAAGCGGCGGGTGCTGCTCGCCTCGCTCGGTCTGCTGATCCTCGGCTCGGTGCTCTGCGCGGTCAGCTCCCACATCGGCGTGCTGATCGCCGGCCGCGCCTTCCAGGGCGCCGCACTGGCGGTCGTCCCGCTGGGCATCAGCATCATGCGCGACGAGCTGCCGCCCGCCCGGGTGCTCTCCTCGGTGGCGCTGATGAGCTCCACGCTGGGCGTCGGCGCGGCGGTCGGCCTGCCGGTCGCCGCCCTGGTGGTGGAGCACGCGGACTGGCACACCATGTTCTGGGTCTCCGCCGGGCTCGGCCTGCTGGACGTCCTCCTGGTGCTCTGGAAGGTCCCCGAGTCCCCGCTCCGCTCGGCCGGCCGCTTCGACGCGCTCGGCGCACTCGGCCTCTCCGCCGTCCTGGTGGCACTGCTGCTCGCGGTCACCCAGGGCGCCGACTGGGGCTGGGCCTCCGGTCGGACGCTCGGCCTGTTCGCCGCCGCCGTCGTCATCGGCCTGGCGTGGGGCGCGTACGAGCTGCGCCACGCCTCGCCGATGGTCGACATGCGCGTCTCCGCGCGGCCCGCCGTCCTGCTGGCAAACCTCGCCGCCCTGCTGATCGGCTTCTCGTTCTACGCGAACTCCCTGGTCACCGCCCAGATGGTGCAGGAGCCGAAGGCCACCGGCTACGGACTCGGCGCGTCCATCGTGGTCAGCGGCCTGTGCCTGCTGCCCGGCGGCGTCTCCATGGTGGCCCTCTCCCCGGTGTCGGCCCGGATCTCCGCCCGGTACGGTCCCAAGGTGACCCTCTCCCTCGCCGCCGTGATCATGGCCGTGGGCTACGTGGTGCGGTTCTTCACCAGCCACCAGCTCTGGATGATCATCGCGGGCGCCACCGTCGTGTCGGCCGGTACCGCGATCGCCTACAGCGCCCTGCCCGCCCTGGTCATCCGGGCCGTCCCGGCCGCCGAGACCGGCGCCGCGAACGGCCTCAACACCCTGATGCGCTCGGTCGGCCAGGCGGTCTGCAGCGCCGTGGTCGCCGCGGTGCTGGCGAACCTGACCTTCCAGGTGGCGGGCCGCACCGCCCCGACCCTGCACGCCTACCTGGTGGTCTTCCTGATCGCCGCGGGCGCCGCCCTGCTGGCCCTCGCGGTCACCCTGCTCCTGCCGGGCCGCGGCGCCGCGGTCGAGGTCATCGGGACGGGTGCGGAGCTCCGTCCGGCCGCGGTCGGCGAGGCCCGGGCATGAGCGCCCCGGCGGCCCCCGGTGGGCGGCAGGCCATCCTGCGGGCCGCCCGCCGGGCCTTCGCCCTCCACCCGTACGCCGAGGTCACACTGCGCGGGGTCGCCGCCGAGGCGGACGTCAGCGCCTCGCTGATCGTCAAGCTGTTCGGCAGCAAGGAGCAGCTCTTCGACGCGGTGACCGACTTCTCGGCGGCCGCCGACGACCTGTTCGCCGCGCCGCTGGACGGCCTCGGTCGGCACTTGGTGCTCAGCCTCGTGGGCGTGCGGCGGCAGTACAGCACCGACCCGTTGCTGCGGGTGGTCTTCGCGCTCGGCAAGGACGACGAGCGGACGGTCCTGCGGGACCGCTTCCGGGCCCAGGTCACCGACCGCCTGGCCGCCATGCTGACCGGCCCCGAGCCGGTGCTCCGGGCCGAGCTCGTGGTCGGCCAGCTGCTCGGGCTCGGCGCCACGTCGAGCATCCACCGCATCGGCGGGCGCAGCGAGCAGGCCGACCCGGAGCGGATCGCCGACCTGTACGGTCCCTGCCTCCAGTTGCTGATCGACGGCTGATCGACGGCCGGCCGGCGCGGAC
>NZ_JBHWBW010000381.1:0-7735 GCF_042735675.1 Kitasatospora sp. NPDC059571 | reverse complement strand
GGCCCGCCAGGCCCGCACCCCGGGCGCCGTGCATCCTGCGTCTCGCGTTCCGCGTTCCGTGCCTGCCCGCGCGCCGTTCGGGGCGGTCCGGATGGCGGACGCCGGCTTGACCGGCCGTCGGATCGCCGCGTAGCTTCTTCGCCAGGTCATGAGTGACAGCGCCAAGCCCCAGCTTGCTGTCCGGCAACCCTCCGTCCGTGGCGGGGTGCCCTGGGTGAGGACCGGGCCGTGCGGCGATCCGTCTGCGCGGCAAGCGCGGACCACCGGTGCATCGCCACACCTCCGGGGTCCTCACCCCGTGAAGGAGTGCGTTCCCATGTCGACCACCGCCACCGCCCTCTGCGCCCCGCTCGCCGTCCTCGGCCACGACGTCCGGGTGCCGCTCGCCACCGGCGAGAAGGTCGGCTACGCCGCGCTCGACTACGCGGCCAGCGCCCCCGCCCTCCAGCGCGTCTGGGACGACGTCGCCGCCTATGCCCCCTACTACGGCAGCGTGCACCGCGGCGCCGGCTACCTCTCCCAGCTCTCCACCGACCTCTTCGAGCAGAGCCGCCGCACCGTCGCCGACTTCCTCGACCTGCGCGAGGGCGACCAGGTGGTGTTCACCCGCGCCACCACCGACTCGCTGAACCTGCTGGCCGGGGCGCTGCCCGTGGGCACCCGGGTGTACGCCTTCGAGACCGAGCACCACGCCTCGCTGCTGCCCTGGCGGCACGCCGGCCTGACGGTCGAGTACCTGCGCGCCCCGCGCTCGCACGCCGAGGCCGTCGCCGCCCTCGACGCCGCCCTTGCCGCCGACTCCGCCCCGGGCCCGCGCCTGCTCTGCGTCACCGGCGCGTCCAACGTCACCGGCGAGCTGTGGCCGATCGCCGAGCTCACCGCCACCGCGCACCGGCACGGCGCCCGGGTGGTGCTGGACGCCGCCCAGCTCGCCCCGCACCACCGGCTCTCGGTGCGCGAGCTGGACGTCGACTGGGTCGCCTTCTCCGGGCACAAGCTGTACGCGCCGTTCGGCGCCGGCGTGCTGGCCGGCCGCAGCGACTGGCTGGACGCCGCCGAGCCCTACCTGGCCGGCGGCGGCGCCAGCCGCACCGTCGCCCGGGAGGCCGACGGATCGGTCGCCGTCGAGTGGCACACCGGCCCCGCCCGGCACGAGGCCGGCTCGCCGAACGTGATCGGCGCCTACGCCATCGCCTCTGCCTGCCGCGCGCTCACCGAGGCCGGCTTCGACGTCCTGGAGGCCCGCGAGCGGGCCCTGGTCGAGCGGCTCACCGCCGGGCTGGCCGCGATCCCCGAGGTCAAGGTGCTCAACCTGTTCGGCGAGGGCTCGGCCCGGGTCGGCGTGCTGTCCTTCGTCGTCCGCGGCTGGAACAGCTCGCACTTCTCCGCGGCGCTCTCCGCCGAGTACGGCATCGGCGTGCGCGACGGCCTGTTCTGCGCCCACCCGCTGGTGCGCACCCTGCTCGGCGGCGAGGAGGCCGCGCCGTCCGAGTGCGGCGCCCCCGAGCCGTCGCTGCCGGGCGAGCGCAGCCTGAACGCGATCCGGGTCAGCTTCGGCGCCGGCACCCCCGAGGAGCACGTGGAGCGCTTCCTCGCCGCCGTCCGCACCCTGGTCACCGACGGCGCCCGCTGGACCTACCGCAGCGAGGGCGGCCGCTGCGTCGCCGACACCGGCGAGCGGGCGGCCTGAGCACCGGCCGCCCGGCGGCCTACTCGTCCAGGCCCAGCGCGAACGCCGCCTCCAGGTCGTGCTGCGAGTAGGTGCGGAAGGCGATCTGGGTCTCGGTGTGCGCCACCCCGGGGACCTTGTTCACCCGGCCGGGGATCACCTCGGCGAGGTCCTCGTGCCGGCGCACCCGGACCATCGCCACCAGGTCGTAGCTGCCGGTCACCGAGTAGACCTCGCTGACGCCCTCGATCGCGGCGATCGCCTCGGCGATCTCGGGGATCCTGTCGACGCTGGTCTTGATGAGGACGATCGCGGTGATCACTCTTCGGCTCCTGTGTGTGGGGATGGGGCCAGCGTATCCGCCGCCGTACGGCCCGTCCGCCGCCGCGGTCGCAGCCCCGCCGCCCAGACCGCCAGCCACCCCGCGGTGAAGCCGATCACGTGCGCCACGTATGCCACCCCCGGCACCGCCGAGCCCACCGACCACCACTGCAGGAGGAACCACAGCCCCAGCACCAGCCAGGCCGGGAAGCGCAGCGGCAGGAACAGCAGCACCGGCACCAGCGTCGTCACCCGGGCCCGCGGGTACAGCCGCAGGTAGCCGCCGAGCACCCCGGCGATCGCCCCGGAGGCCCCGACCAGTGCCCGCACCGACGCCGCGGTGTCGGCCTGGGTCAGCGCGTAGCCGTAGGTGGCCAGGTAGCCGATGCCCACATAGAAGAGGAGGAAGCGGAGCCGGCCGAGCCGCTGCTCCACGGCCGGGCCGAAGACATAGAGGAAGAGCATGTTGCCGAGCAGGTGCAGCCAGCCGGCGTGGACGAACAGCGAGGTGAGCACCGACAGCACCGGGACCTTCCCCGGCGACGGCGTCAGCGTGCAGCCCGCCGCGGGCGGGACCGCGGCCAGTTGCAGGGCGTCCAGCGGCCGGTGCGCCAGCAGCTCGACCGGCACCGCGCCCCAGCGCTGCTCGAACCGCTGCTCCGCGCAGACCCGATCCTGGCCCGTGCCCCAGTGCGGGTTGAGGCCGAAGCTCGGCCCGGTCAGCAGCACCAGGGCGCTGACCGCGATCAGCAGGTAGGTGACCAGCGGCGCCGCGGTGGCCCGGGGCGGTGCGGCCGGCGCGGGCCCGTCGAGCTCGGGAAGGGGGACGGGAGCGGGCACGGGGGTGGGAACGGCCATGACAGCGAGCATTCCTCCGCCCCGCCCGGGTGACACCGGGCCGTGCTGCAAGCGGGTGACCGGACCACGCTCCGAGACCGGTGCCCACCGGCACCGCCCCACGCAATAGGCTGGTCACCCGACCAGGGATCAGCCGAGAGGACCTCCGATGACCGTCGCCGCCCCCACTGCCGAGACCCGCTGGCGCTGCACCCTGTGCGGCAACCTGACCCGTTTCGACGTGACGCGCACGGCCCGGGTGGTGGAGTACCTGCACTTCGACCTGAGCGGCGAGTCCAAGGTGGAGGAGACCGAGGTCCTCAGCGAGACCCTGGAGTCGGTGCGCTGCCGCTGGTGCAACGCGGTGGACCAGGTCGAGCTGGTCGCCCGTCCCGGCGCCGAGGAGCCGGCCGAGGAGTCGGCCGAGGCCGGGCAGCCGGAGGCCTGACCGGCGGGGCCCGCCCGCACCCCGGCCCGCCCGGGGTGTGTGGCGCGGTGCCCCGCGGGGCACGGTAGACGGGACAATTGCACAGAGGTGCATCGGAGGGCGGCGGCAGCAGGCCGTGCGGGCCCGGGAGCAGGATCGGAGCCGAGGACGTGGTGGACGCAGCGACGGAGCCGTCCGAGCCGCAGGGGCAGCAGCCCGCCGCGGACCCGGGGCTGCCGGACGCGCCCGGGGCCGGCCAGGCAGTCGAGGCCGAGCACCTGGACCGCCCGCTGCCCGAGGGCGTCCGCCGCCGGGTGGTCGGGATCGCCGCCGACGCGCTCGGCGCCCTTCCGCTCGCCGACCTCCCGTCGGGGCTGCGCCCCTATGCGAAGTTCACCCCCGCGCGCCGCGCCAAGTACGCGGCGACCGCGCTGGCCGCCGCCCTGGACGCGGAGCCGGTCTTCCGGGTGCGGATAGCCGACCGCCTGCGGCTCGGCCAGCCCGACCTGGTGAGGGCGCTGGAGAGCGGCGCCGCCCCGGCCGCCGCCGATCCGCTGGACGTGGCCGCGGCCGCCTACCTGCTGCGCCCGCCGGGCTGGAGCCGGCTGGTCGCCGACGCCGGCGAGGAGGTCGAGCGCGCCGACGCGGAGGGCGCGGCGGCCGAGGCCGCCCGGGTGGTGGAGAAGCTCCAGGCCGAGCTGGTGGAGGTGCGGGCCGCGGCCAGGGCCGACCTCGACCGCCAGCGGGCCGACGCGGAGTCGCTGCGCAAGGAGGCCGAGTCGCTGCGCAAGCGGCTGCGCGGCCTGGAGAGCGACACCCGGCGCTCGCAGGCCGAGGTCCGCAAGGTACAGGCCGAGCTGGACGCCGCCCGGGCCGCCGCGGCGGCCGAGCGCAGCGCCGCCGACGGCGAGTCCCGCCGGCTGCGGCACCGGATCGCCGAGCTGGAGACGGCGCTGGAGTCCGGGCGCCGCTCGGCCCGGGAGGGCCGCAGCGTCGAGGACATGCGGCTGCGGCTGCTGCTGGACACCGTGCTGCAGTCCGCCCAGGGCCTGCAGCGGGAGCTTGCGCTGCCGGTGGCGCAGCTGCGTCCGGCCGACCTGGTGGACGCGGTGGAGCCGTCCTCGGCCTCGCCGCACGACGTGGCCCGGCGCGGTCTGGCGGAGGACGACCCGGCACTGCTCGACCAGTTGCTGGCGATCCCTCAGGTGCACTTGGTGGTGGACGGCTACAACGTGACCAAGACCGGCTACCCGACGCTGCCGCTGGAGCAGCAGCGGCTGCGGCTGCTGGGCGGTCTGGCCATGCTGGCGCAGCGCACCCAGGCCGAGGTGACGTGCGTGTTCGACGGCCAGGACCTGGACGTCCCGGTGATCATGGCGCCGCCGCGCGGGGTCCGGGTGCGCTTCAGCCGCACCGGGGAGACCGCGGACGAGCTGATCCGGCGCCTGGTGCGGGCCGAGCCTCAGGGCCGGCCGGTGGTGGTGGTCTCCACGGACCGCGAGGTCGCGGACGGTGTGAAGAAGGCCGGGGCGCGCCCGGTCGCCTCCGTCCTGCTGCTGAACCGGCTCGCCCGTCCCTGACGTGGGGTCGGCCCGGGCGGCCGGGATGTGTCGAGGTCGTGAATTCCCCGTCGGGGCCTCAAGTCGACGGTCACCGGGAGTGGCGCAGGAGGCGGATGTTCACTAGGGTCTGGCGTCAAACCTATTTTCCGGACTTCCACTCGTTCGGGTGAGTCCAGCAGGAAGAAGGAGCTAGACCCTTGGCCTCCCACCGCCGTCCCAAGCAGCCGAGCCGCGCACGGGTGTCCGTGCTCACCGCTGCCGCAGCGACCGCGGTCGCCCTGTCCGCCCAGGCGAGCGCCCACGCGGCGCCCGCCAAGCCGTCGGTGGACGAGGTCAAGGTCCAGGTGGACCAGCTCCAGCAGGAGCAGGAGCAGGCCGCCGAGAAGTACAACGGCGCCAAGGAGCGCGGCGAGCAGCTC
Source organism: Kitasatospora sp. NPDC059571 (assembly GCF_042735675.1). NCBI lineage: Bacteria > Bacillati > Actinomycetota > Actinomycetes > Kitasatosporales > Streptomycetaceae > Kitasatospora > Kitasatospora sp. NPDC059571. The sequence continues at coordinate 2,500 of NZ_JBHWBW010000381.1, read as the reverse complement.
AAGAAGCAGGCGGCCGACCTCCAGGACCAGATCGCCCGGACCCAGGCGCACCTGACCGAGGTCGCGGCCGGCCTCTCCGCGGTGGCCGCGGACGAGTACCGCACCGGCGGGATCGACCCCACCGTGGCGCTGATGCTCTCCTCGAACCCGGACGGCTACCTCGACAAGGCGTCCAGCAACCAGCAGGCCACGGACACCCAGGCCGACACCCTGAAGTCGCTGCGCAACCAGCAGCGCCAGCTCGACCAGCAGAAGCAGGAGGCCGCGGCCATCCTCGCCGAGCTGGAGCAGACCAACCAGACCCTGAGCGACACCAAGGCCGACGTCCAGAAGAAGCTCGCCGACGCCCAGCGCCTGCTGAACTCGCTGACGGCCAGCCAGCGGGCCCAGGTGCTCGGCAACGACCGGGCCTCCCGCGGCGGCGACCGGGTCGTCAGCGTGAACGACCTGCCGCCGGCCTCCGGCTACGCCGGGGTCGCGGTGCGCGCGGCCCTGAGCAAGCAGGGCTACATGTACGAGTGGGGCGCCACCGGCCCCAGCACGTTCGACTGCTCCGGCCTGATGCTGTGGGCGTACGCGCAGGCCGGCGTCTCGCTGCCGCGCACCTCCCAGGAGCAGGCGACCGTCGGCGTCAACGTCGGCACCAACATCGCCAACGCCCAGCCGGGCGACCTGATCATCTACTACTCGGACGCGCACCACGTCGGTATGTACATCGGCAACGGCATGGTGGTGCACGCCCCGCACTCCGGCGCCCCGGTCCGGACGATGGCGGCCGACACGCTGCCGATCAAGACCATCCGCCGAGTCTGACACTTCGGGGCAAAGCGGACATCTCTTCCGGGTGCGGCGACCTGACGCCGTGTGACACGCCCGAACGCGTCGAGATCCTTCTGTGATCTGCGACACGTTCGGGCGTTCTGTTTTGTGCTCGTATGATGAAAATCCGTCAGCCGAGTGTAGAGATCCGCTCACAGGCGGTCGCAGGCACGGACGAATCCGAACATTGCCCCGAGATTTTTCTGACAACGATTTGAACGGATCACGGATCGGTTACTAGGGTCGTGCCACTGGCCACCGCGCAGTCGATCGCCCAACCCGGGCGGCGGCGGGGGCCGCCGCCGAGTCCGCGACACAGCTGGGCAGTCCGACTGCCTACGGGGAGGCCCCTGCCGGGGGTGCTGTCGAACGGAGCCGGGGAACCACGTTCCCTCGGGGTGAATCGGCGTCAGGCCGGCCGCGCCGGCCGGTGGGCGGGAGACCGCGCACCGAACGGGCGGACGGTGAGACGTCGTAGGGCATGCTTCCGGCCCGAACCCGTCAGCTCACCCGGTAGGCGGTGTGAGGAAGAAGGAGTCCGCCTTCGTGGCGTCCCATCGTCGTCCCAAGCCGGTCGGCCGTACCCGTGCCTCCATCCTGACGGCCGCCGCCGCCACCGCTGTGGCCATCTCCACCCAGGCAGGGGCGGCGCACGCCGACCCGGCGCCGACCAAGGAGCAGGTCAAGACCCAGGTCGACCAGCTCAACGCGCAGGCCGAGACCGCGACCGAGCAGTACAACGCGTCCGTGGAGAAGCAGCAGCAGCTCCAGCAGCAGGTCACCCAGCTGCAGGACTCGGTCGCCCGCCAGCAGGCGCAGGTCAGCACCGTGCAGAGCCGGCTGGCCGAGGTCGCGGCCCAGCAGTACCGGGACGGCGGCATCTCCTCCACCGTCCAGCTGATGCTCTCCAGCGACCCCGACAGCTTCCTGACCCGCGCCGGGTCGGCCAGCCAGATGAGCGCCACCCAGGCCGACACCCTGAAGAGCTTCAAGGCCGAGCAGGCCAAGCTCGACGGGCAGAAGGCCGAGGCCCAGCAGAAGCTCGCCCAGCTGGACTCGGTCACCCACGACCTGAAGACCCAGAAGGAGTCGGTCCAGGCCAAGCTGGCCCAGGCGACGGCCCTGCTGGACTCGCTGACCCAGAAGGAGCGCGACGAGCTCGCCGCCGCCCAGGCCAAGGCCGACGCCGCGGCCACGGCCGCCGCCGGCCGGGCCTCCCGCGACACCCCGCGCCCCTCGCTCGGCAACACCACCCCGTCCGGCTCGTACGCCGCCCAGGCACTGGCCTACGCGGAGGGCAAGCTCGGCGCCACCTACGTGTACGGCGCCGCGGGCCCGAGCACCTTCGACTGCTCCGGCCTGGTGCAGTGGGCCTTCCGCCAGGCGGGCGTCTCGCTGCCGCGCACCGCCGCCGAGCAGTGGCACGCGGGCACCAGCATCGGCACCAACGTCGCCAACGCCCGCCCCGGCGACCTGGTCGTCTACGAGGGCGGCGGCCACATCGCGATCTACGTCGGCGGCGGCCAGGTCATCCACGCCCCGCACACCGGCACCGTGGTGAAGTACGCCTCGGCGACGATGATGCCGATCACGGCGATCGTCCGGGTCTGACGCACCGGCACGGCCTGTCGCGGGGGGCGGGCGGGCCGCGGGGGGGGGGGCCCGCCCCGCGGGCCCGACC
>NZ_JBHWBW010000380.1:0-7744 GCF_042735675.1 Kitasatospora sp. NPDC059571 | reverse complement strand
GTGGTGGAGGGGTCGATCGGCGGAGTGGTCGGGCACGGCCGGAGCGCGGTGCCGCCGGGGCTACTGCGGCCGGCAGTCGGAGCAGTCGCCGTCCTGCGGGCCGGCCTGCGGCGGGACTCCGCCGGTGTCGGTCGCGGCCCCGTCCCGGACGACGAGCCGGCAGCGGCGCCGGCGCAGCGTGCCGGTGAACTCGAGGTGTGGGCCGAGGTGGCCGACGATGCGGTCGGCGGCGGACTTCGAGATGCCGAAGAGCGCGGCCACCTCGCGCATGGTCAGATCGGTGCGCCGGTAGGTCATCACCAGCAGGACCCGGTCCTCCAGGCCGAGGGCCCAGCGCCGGCCGGCCCGCGGTCCGTCGGCCCCGGCGAGGGGGCGGAGCGACTCCAGCAGTTCGGTGAACTCCTCGGCGGTCAGACCGGTGAGCAGTTCCACCCAGGTCGTCTCCGCCGCGCTGATCAGCTGTGCCATTGCCCGCCCTGCCACGTCCGGTCCGGTGTCGTGCTGCCGCCGGGTTCCGTCCGGCTCCGGGGCGGCGGCTCGGACCGGTGCGGATGCGGACGCCGAAGCTCCGGTCGCCCCCTGCCCGGTCGTCCCGGATCCAGCCCCCGCCTCACGTCCACCCCTGCCGTCCCCCATCGCTGCCCAGCCCCGACACCCGCACGCCTGCCCACCGGGCCGGCGCTCACTCCTCCGGCAGGAGGAGCGGCGCGATCTCGTCGAAGACGTCCCCGGGGCCGGGATTGGCCGGGTCCGTGGCGCCGCCCAGATGGTGCACTACGCCCCACACCGCGTTGAGCGCGGTGGTGACCGCGCCCTCGGCGAATCCCGCCGTCCAGGAGACGTCGTCCCCGGCCAGGAAGAACCCGCGCTGATCGGCGGGGAAGCCGTCCTGCACGAACTGGGTGAACAGCCTCCGCTGATAGCGGTACTGCCCGGGAAGGTTCGCCTTGAAGGCGCCCATGAACAGCGGCTCGGTCTCCCAGGTCACCGTAACGGGCGGTCCGATGATATGCCTACGGAGATTCACCGTGGGATAGATTTCCGCCATCCTCGCGAGCAGCACCTCCAGCCGCTCCTCGTCGCTGAGGGTGGCGAACTTCAGCGAGTCGTCGTTCCAGGTGTACGACAGGCAGATGACTCCCGGCCGATCAGGCCCGCCCTGGTCGAACAGGTAGACCCCGCGCGGTGCACGGTCGGTGAGCGTCATGCTCATCGTGTCCGCTCCGGTGGCGGGGTCGCGATCCAGCCAGAACGGCCGGTCCGTCAGCACGAACAGCTTCGAGGCGCCCATGTAGTGGGTCCGCTCCACCGCCGTCCAGTGCTGCCGGGAGAGCAGCGCCGGGTCGCACGAGACCCGGTTCAGCAGCGTCCACACGTGCGGGGTGAAGACCACCGCCGCGTAGCGCTCCGACACCCCGTCGGCGTCCGTCACCTCCACGCCGTCGCCGGCCCGGCGCAGCGCCCGCACCCCGGGGCGCGGCCGCCCGCCGTGCAGGGCGGCCAGCGAGGTGTCGGCCGGCCAGTGCCCGCCCGGGCCGACCGGGCGCGTCCAGAGCCCGTCCACGAACCCGCCGGTCCCGCCGTCCAGCCGCACCTGGTCCTGGTCGGCGCCGGTGAACACCACCCGCAGCACCTCCAGGATCGAGTTGGGGAAGTCGGTGTCCCAGCCGCCCGTGCCGAACCCCACCTGCCCGAAGATCTCCCGGTGCCGGAACGAGCGGAAGTACGGCGAGGACGCCAGGAAGCCGTAGAAGGACTGGTCGTCCAGGGTGCGCACCATCCGGTTCCACACCGCCTTCAGCAGCGGGGCGTCGCGCCGCCGGACGGAGGCCTCCACCACCGCCAGCTCGGCCTGCTCCAGCAGCGTCTTCTCCCAGGCGTCCGACACCTCCCGGTACACCGGCGGCAGGTCCTCCGCCGTCCGCGCGACCCGGCGCTCGCCGTTCAGGTGCACCAGGGTGCTCGGGGTGTGCGGGGAGAGCGGGTTGGGGAACGGGCTGGTCCGCAGGCCGAGCGCGTCCACGTAGTGGAAGAGCGCCCGCGCCGAGCGCGGGAAGCGCATCGCGCCCATCTCCGCGGAGACCGCCGGATCCGCCGGGAAGGGCACCGCCCGCATCCGGCCGCCCAGCTCCCCGGCCTCGTACACCACCGGGCGCAGGCCCAGCCGCAGCAGCTCGTGGCCGGCCACCAGGCCCGCCACACCGCCGCCCACCACCGCGACAGGCGTGCCGCGCCGCTCGGCCGGCACCCGGCCGAGCCCGGCCGGATGGGCCAGCCAGTCGTCGTAGGCGAAGGGGAAGTCGGGGCCGAACATCGTCAGCGGGGCGGTCAGTTCACGCGAGTGCGCGCCGGTACCGGGAGACATGGGACACCTTTCGGGGCCCAGCCCACAGGGTCAGCCCAGCCGGGCGGGCAGACCCTCGTAGAGCTCGGGACGCCGGTCGTGGAGATAGGGAGTGTCGGCGCGCGCCTTCGCCACCACGGCCGGGTCGACGTCCGCCAGCAGCAGACCCTCGACGGGCTCCTCCAGCGTCACCCGTGTGCCGTCCGGGGCGGCCACCGTGGTCAGCCCGCAGAAGTCCAGGCCGCCGCGCTCGCCGATCCAGTTGCTGTACGCCACGTACAGCTGGCTCTCGAAGGCCCGGGCGGGCACCAGGGTCCTGGCGACGACGTCCCAGGGCCGCATCAGCGCCGTCGGCACGAGCAGCAGCTGGGTGCCGGCCATCGCGTGCGCCCGCACCGGCTCGGGGAACTCCACGTCGTAGCAGACCAGCAGCCCCACGGTCAGCCCGCCGAGGCGGGCCTGCACCAGGCCGCGGTCGCCCGGGACGAAGCGGGAGGCGTCCACGTCGCCGAACAGGTGCGCCTTGCGGTAGGCCGCGAGCGTGCCGCCGTCCGGGCCGACCAGCCGGGCCGCGTTGTAGACCCCGGTGCCGTCGTCCTCCGGCCAGCCGTGCACCACGGCGATGCCGAACTCACGGGCGACCGCGGAGACGGCCGCACAGTGCGGGCCGTCCACCGGCTCGGAGGCCTCGGCGAGGTTGCCGGGCCGCAGCGGGTAGCCGCCGAGGGTCATCTCCGGCGCGACCAGCAGCTCGGCGCCCGCCTCCGCGGCCCGGCGGGCCGCCTCGCGCAGCCGCGCCACCAGGTGCGGGACGTCGGGGGAGCCGCACGCGGCCTGCCAGCAAGCAATCCTCATCCCGTGCGTCCTCAGGTAGCGGGTGCCGTCGTCCCCGGGCGTCGTTCGCCGCCACCGACGCTAGGCGGGCGCCGCCGAGGCGACAACCCCTGGTCAGGGACGGGTCCGCCGCGGCCCGCCGCTAGGGGCGGCAGGGGTGCCGACAGGGGTGGCGGCGGCCCCGGCCGGCGCGGTTGTGTTCCACCGGGACCTCCCGCCCGGCACCGCCGGCCGACCCGGTCCCGTCCCGAACCGCCGACAGAACGGGCTGACATGACGACCGGTGAGCCGGGGAGCAGCGCACTCGTCTTCCCCGCCATGGGCCCCTCGCGCTTCGCCGACTTCGGCCGCTTCATGGTGGTCAACGCCGCCGCGCGCAGGTACTTCGCGGCCGCCGACGAGGTGCTCGGCCACAGCGTCTTCGACGCGCTGCGCGACAGCGACGACGACTACTCCGAGACCGCCCAGGTGGCCTCCTTCGTCGCCTCGCTGGCCCTGGTCGAGTGGGGCCTGGCCACCGGCCGGCAGACGCCCGCCGACTACTGCGCCGGCGTCAGTTTCGGCAAGTCGGCCGCCGCCGCGCACGCCGGTGTGCTTCCCTTCGAGGAGGCCGTGAGCCTGGTCGCCGAGACCGCCCGCTGCGAGGCCGCGTACTTCACCGAGCACCACCGCGACATCGTCACCCACTCCTTCGTCAAGATCGGCCCGGAGCTGCTCGACGAGCTGCTCGCCGAACTCACCGACGCCGGCGAGTGGCACGAGGTCTCCTCCCGGCTCGACCACGACCTCTGCATGGTCTCGCTCTCCGAACGGGCCCTGGACGGCTTCAAGCGGCGGATCGGCGACAGCGGCGGCTACTCCCTCTACACGATGCGCCCGCCCGCGCACGCGAGCATCTTCGGCCCGCTGCGCGACCGCGTCGAGCAGGACGTCCTCGCCCGCTACCGGCTGCGCGACCCGCGCGTGCCGATCGTCTCCGACCAGGACGGCTCGCTGGTGGAGAGCGCCGAGCAGGCCGCGGCCTGGCTGCTCGGCGGATTCGTCCGCCCGATGAACTGGCCCGGCGTGGTGGCCACCCTGGCCGGCCTCGGCGTCGACCGGATCGCCATCGTCGGACGCGACCGGCTGCTGCGCCGCCTGCGCTGCACCGTCGACAACTTCACCACCAGCACGCTCGCCCCCGAATCGGCACTCAGGCCGGCCGCCTGACCGGCCGCCGGCGCACACCCGCGGCCGAGCGCCCCGAGGAAGGCACCACCCCTTGACGAACCACCCCGGCGCGGCGGACGGCACGCTCTTCGCGACCAGCGACCTGCACATCGGCTACCAGGAGAACCGCGCGATCGTCGAGGGCCTGCGCCCGGACGGCCCGCGCGACTGGCTGATCGTCGCCGGCGACATCGGCGAGATCGCGGCCGACGTCGAGTGGGCGCTCGGCGTCCTCGCCGAGCGCTTCGCCACCGTCGTCTGGGCGCCCGGCAACCACGAACTGTGGACGCACCCCTCCGACCCGGTGGCGCTGCGCGGCGTCGCCCGCTACGAGCACCTGGTGCGGATCTGCCGCGGCCTCGGCGTGCACACCCCGGAGGACCCCTACCCGGTGTGGCAGGGCGAGGGCGGCCCGGTGCGGATCGCGCCGCTGTTCGTCGGCTACGACTACACCTTCCTGCCGCCGGGCACCCGGACCAAGGCGCAGGCGCTGGCCCGCGCCCACGAGAGCGGCGTGGTCTGCTCCGACGAGTACCTGCTGCACCCCGACCCCTACCCGAGCCGCGAGGCCTGGTGCCGGGCCCGGGTGGCGGCCACCGAGCGCCGGCTGGCGGCGGAGGACCCGTCGGTGCCGACCGTGCTGGTCAACCACTACCCGCTGGTGCGCACCCCGACCGACGTCCTGTACTACCCGGAGTTCGCCCAGTGGTGCGGCACCACCGCCACCGCCGACTGGCACACCCGGTTCCGCACGGCGGCCGTCGTCTACGGGCACCTGCACATCCCGCGCAGCACCCGGTACGACGGCGTCCGCTTCGAGGAGGTCTCGGTGGGCTACCCGCGCGAGTGGCGCCGGCGCGGGGCGGACGCGCCGTCCGGGCTGACCCGGATCCTGCCCGAGCGGGGTGCCCGGTGATCGAGCGGATCCTGCCCGACGGGGTGGCGGTGGCGGAGTCCACGGCGCAGCTGCCGGCCGCGGCCGCCGAGGCGCCCGAGCTCTTCCCCGAGGAACAGGCGCACATCGCGGCGTCGGTGCCGCTGCGGCAGGCCGAGTTCCGGGCCGTCCGGGCCTGCGCCCGGCGCGCACTGGCCGCCCTCGGCCGCCCGGCCGTCCCGCTGGTGCCCGGGCCGCGCGGCGAACCCCGCTGGCCGGACGGCCTGGTCGGCAGCATGACGCACTGCGCCGACTACCGCGCGGCCGCCCTGGCCCCGGCCGCCGGCCTGCTCAGCCTCGGGATCGACGCCGAGTCCGACCTGCCGCTGCCCGAGGGCGTCCTGGAGGCGATCGGCCGCCCGGAGGAGCTTCCGCAGCTCGCCGCCCTGCGCCGTGCGCAGCCCGGGCTCCACGCGGACCGGCTGCTGTTCAGCGCCAAGGAGAGCGTCTACAAGGCGTGGTTCCCGCTGACCGGACTGATGCTCGACTTCACCGAGGCGACGCTGGCGCTCTCCCCGGACGGCACGTTCACGGCCCGCCTGCTCGTGCCGGGCCCGGTGGTGGCCGGCCGCCGGCTGCCCGGCTTCCGGGGCCGCTGGCTGGCCGCGTCCGGGCTGGTCCTGACGGCGATCGCCGTGCCGCGTACCTGAACGTCCAGCACGGCGTCGGCAAACGGGAGTTGACCGGTCGGGGCGCTCCGGCAGGGGTGGGGGCGGATAGGGGTACTGCGGCCGTCGACCCGTCGGTAACGTCGCGGACGTGGCGGAGCTCCGGCGATCCCGGCCGGGCCCCGACCGCCGATCGTGCGGCGTGCCCGGCGCCGCGGGCGCCCGACCCAAGGCCGCGTCAGCCGACTGCCGCGGACCTCCCCCTCGGCCCCGGATCCGACGCCCGCGTGCCGCAGTGGCGGGCGCGCCCCCTCGGTGGCCGCCGAGTACGAGAAGGAAGAGTGAGCCGATGGCGGCAAAGATCTTTGCGGAGGACTCGGCGGCGACACTCGCCGAGTTCGAGCAGGACACCCTGAGGGTCGCGCAGGTGCTGCGCGAGCGCGGCGTCGGACTCGGCAGCAGGGTGCTGCTGAAGGCCGGGAACTCCGTGAGCTACGTCTCCGTGCTCTTCGCCCTGATGCACCTCGGCGCCTCGATCGTCCTGGTGGACCAGCAGGAGAAGTACGAGGCCACCGGCTCGATCATCCGCCGCGCGGGCACCAAGCTGGTGCTGGTGGACGACGACGCGCCCGTCCCGCCGGAGGCCGAGCCGGTCCACCTCTACGAGCTGATCTCCGCCGCGCCCGAGGTCAGGGTGACCGAGCGGCGCCTGGACTTCGGTGCCTGGTGCGACCTCGACGACGCGCTGATCATGTGGTCCTCCGGCTCGACCGGCGCACCCAAGGGCATCGTCAAGAACGGCGGCCGGTTCCTGAAGAACCTGGAGCGCAACGCCCATCACATGGGCCACACCGCGGACGACGTGCTGCTGCCGCTGCTGCCGTTCTCCCACCAGTACGGCCTGTCCATGGTGCTGATCGCGTGGATCGTGCAGGGCTCGCTGGTCATCGCCCCCTACAAGCGCCTCGACCGGGCACTGCGGATGGCCGGCCCCTCCGGGGCGACCGTGCTGGACGCCGCCCCGGCGACCTACCGCAGCATCCTGGGCATCCTGCGCCAGAAGCCCGCACTGGAGCGCTCGCTCGGCGCCGTCCGGATGTTCTGCAGCGGCGCCGCGCCGCTCGACCAGGCCCTCACCGACCTGTACGTCGAGCGTTTCGGACTGCCGCTGCTCGACAGCTACGGCAGCACCGAGGCCGGCAACGTCGCGTTCGCCACCGCCGACAACGCGGTCTCCTGCGGGAAGGTCATGGACGGCCTGCGGATCCGGGTCGTCGACGACGAGGACCGCGAGGTGCCGGCCGGAGTGGTCGGCGAACTGCTCGTGGAGACACCGGACGTGATGATCGGCTACCTGACGGACGAGGGCGGCATCGACCCGGTCGACCAGGACGTCTTCCGCACCGGCGACCTCGGCTACCTGGACGCCGACGGCAACCTCTTCGTCCTCGGCCGCAAGTTCGCCGTGCACCGCAACGGCTACACGCTCTACCCGGAGATCGTCGAGCGCAAGGCCGCCGCCGGTGGCTGCGCCACCCGCATCGTCGCGCTGCCGGACGAGCGGCGCGGCAGCAGCCTGGTCTTCTTCGTCGAGGACGAGCAGCTGCGCGACGCCGCCCACTGGCGGGCGGTGCTGGGCGAGCTGCTGCCCGTGTACGAGCAGCCGAACCGGGTCGTCGTCGTGGAGGGCTTCCCGCTCAACCGCAACGGCAAGCCGGACAAGCGCCGGATGACCGAGCTCGCGCTCGCCGACGCGGCCCCCGCGACGGCCGCCGACCTGCCGGCCTGAGCCGGGGCGGGGGCGCGCGCCCCGCA